>CAZHQP010000247.1:0-4668 GCA_964534735.1 uncultured Roseivirgaceae bacterium | reverse complement strand
CGGTTGATACACTCAATGTTACTTACGATGGTGTTGCCTATCTAACCAGGAAACAAGCTGATATGGATATGACACTTTCAATCAGTGAAGAATACACAAAATATACGTTCAAGGAAAACAATGTTAAGCTCAATGACTTTGCCATGAGCTTTGATGGCTGGCTTAAGATGAATGAGAAAGACTATGGAATGGATATTTCATTTAAGAGTCCGGAAAATACATTCAAGAGCCTGTTGTCACTTGTTCCGGGCATGTACTCTGAAAATTTTAAAAACATTGAAACAAGCGGTGATCTTGCGTTTAGTGGATTTGCAAAAGGGACTTACAGCGATACGCAGATGCCCGCGTTCAATGTTGATCTGAAAGTTATCAACGCGATGTTCAAATATCCTGATCTGCCGACACCCATCAACAACATTAACCTCGATATGCTGGTGGATAACAAGGACGGTGTTATCGACAACACGGTAATCGACATCAAAAAATTTCATATGGATTTCGGAACGAACCCAATAGATGCGCGTGCGTTGATCAGCAAAATTTATCCAACAACAGTTGACGCAAACATTACTGCGAAGCTGAACCTGGCCGAGCTTAGTAAAATGTTCCCGGTAGAAGGGCTTGACATGCGTGGGAACTATGCCCTTAACCTCGCTGCAAAAGGAGTTTATGATAGTCTGAAGAAGACGATCCCTGCCATCGATGCGGCTATGTCGTTAGCAAATGGTTATGTTAAGTCGGCTGAATTCCCGTTACCGTTACAGGATCTTAAGTTTAACTCAACGGTTAAGAACACCTCGGGTAAAATGGCAGAAACCTTTATCGCTGTGAAGGATTTCTCCATGAACCTGGATGGAGAGAAATTTATTGCTGATATGCTGATTCAGAACCTGGACGACTACACCTGGGACGTAAAAGCAAAAGGCGGAGTGGATCTGGAGAAAATCACCAAGATCTTCCCGATCGAAGGCATGACGCTTGCAGGACAAGTGAAAGCTGATCTGGAAACAAAAGGTAAAATGTCGGATCTCGATGCAAAACGGTACGACAAGCTTCCGACAAGCGGCTCGGCATCACTTACCAATTTTAAATACATAACAAAAGATCTGCCTCCGGTTGCATTAAGCAGAGCGGATATGGTATTCGATCCCAAGAATATTAACCTGAAACAACTTACGGGTACGATTGGTAAAAGTGATTTTGATGTGAAAGGTGCTGTCAGCAACTACATCGGATATGTATTCGGCAAGAATGAATTGCTGAAAGGTGCGGTAACGTTTAATTCTACGCTGCTTGATCTGAACGAATTCATGACCGAAAGCGAAACGCCAACTGTTCAGGATACAACCGGCTATAGCGTAATTCCGGTTCCGCAGAATGTTGACTTTACATTAACCTCTAATGTCAAGACTGTAAAAATGATGGACTACACGATGACCAATGCGAAAGGCGATATCATTGTGAAAGACGGAGTTGCTAACCTGAGCGGCCTTGCTTTTGATATGCTGGGCGGATCGTTTGTTGTAAACGGAGGGTATAATACAAAAGACATCAAACATCCGAAATACGATCTGTCGCTGAAAGTAAAAGATCTTTCAATTGCACAGGCGGCCACTTCATTCTCAATTGTCAAAACTTTTGCACCGGTTGCCGGACTGGTGAACGGTAAATTCTCAACTGATTTTAAAATTGACGGTGAGCTGTTACAGAATTTCTCGCCTAATCTTAAAACTGTAAATGGCGGTGGAGATGTGGTGTCAGGAATTACTTCGCTTACCAAGCTGGATAATACAGATGAAGTTACACTGAAAGATGTGTTGATGAAGACATCGATCAGTAATGGAAGACTGGCTGTGAAGCCATTCGATGTGAAGTTTGGAAGCTACAAGACAACTGTCTCCGGGAGCACAGGCATCGATGGCTCAATTGACTATGCATTGAAAATGGATGTGCCGGCCGGAAAGCTGGGCTCACAATTCAATAGTTTCCTGAGCAAATATTCCGGAACAAAAATAGATCCGAATGCACCTGTTCCGCTTAATATTGGGATTGGCGGAACCGTTACGAAGCCCACTCCTAAATTATTAATGAGCGAACAGAAAGAGCAGGCGAAAGACGCAGTTAAGGAAGCTGCTAAACAGGAAGTAACTAAGAAAGCTACTGATTTGCTGAATGATCTAACAAAGAAAAAGACTGATTCGAAAACTGATACAGCTAAAGCAAAGACTGATACTACCAAAACAAAAGCGCCCCCCAAAAACACGAAAGAGAAAGTGAAGGAAGAGGCGGTGAATAAAATTCAGGACTTGCTGAAGAAAAAGAAGAAAGGAACCTAAGAAAAAATCCTGCTTCGGCAGGATTTTTTGTTTTAAGACCCGTTGGTTTATGTAAGAGGCAATTACTCTGCCTTATAGGACGCTCTATTATGTAAGAGGTAACTGCCCTTAGTTGTGGTATTGTAACTTTACATCTTTCAAACCTATACCGACATGAAAAAACTACTCATCGTTGCGCTGCTGGGCGTTTCAGCAGGCGTAATGGCACAAACCGAAAAAATTGATACAGCAACAGTATCAAAAATCAAGAAAGAAGGCTTTGATAAATCACAGGTGATGGACATCATGAGCATGCTCACCGATGTGTATGGCCCGCGCCTTACAAACTCACCGAACTATAAGAAAGCAGCAGACTATGCAAAAGGCTCACTTGAAAAATGGGGACTTTCAAACGCACAGATTGATACCTGGGATGAAAAATTTGGCCGCGGCTGGCAGCTTAAAAAATTCTCCATGCAGGTTATTGAGCCAAGTGCTGCTCCGTTAATTGGACATCCGAAAGCATGGTCGCCAGGCATTAAAGGAACAGTTCAGGCAGAAGTTGTTTACCTCGATGTAAAAACAGAAGCTGACCTTGCGAAATATAAAGGCAAGCTGAAAGGCAAAATTGTTTTGTTCAGCTTACCAACACCGATTAAGCCCGGCTTCAAAGCTGATGCCACCCGTTTTAATGATTCAACACTATTGGTAATGTCTAACTCAGGCGGCCAGGAAGCATCAACCGGAAGAGGAAGATTTGGTGGAGCTACTGCACCTCAGAATTTCACTTTCATGAAGTGGGATCTCGTTCAAAAGGAAGGTGCAATTGCTGTTGTTGAAGCAAGCCCTGCATCACGTCTGGAAGATGGAACGATCACCGTAGCATCAGCAACAGTTCCATATTCTTCTGAGGTTCCACAGGCTCAGCGCAAAAGCGCACGTGCAGAAGGTGCCCCTAAGATTTTACCACAAATTGTAGTGTCTGGTGAAAACTACAACCGCATGGTTCGTCAGATCCAGAAAGGACAAACTGTAAAAGTTCAGCTGGAGCTTGAAACAGAGTTCACTCCGGAAGCTGAAGGCTATAACGTGATCGCAGAGATTCCGGGAACAGATCTGAAAGATGAAATTGTTATGATTGGCGCTCACCTCGATTCATGGCATAGCGGTACAGGAGCCACGGATAACGCTGCAGGTTCCGCAGTTGTACTGGAAGCTGCACGTATTCTTAAATCACTTGGGGTTTCTCCAAGAAGAACAATTCGTATTGCACTTTGGGGCGGTGAAGAGCAAGGTCTTATCGGCTCACGCAACTATGTGAAGCGTAAGTTGGGCGAGCGTCTGGATAAATCTTTTCCGTATGATTCGATTAATCTGACCGCTGAAGGCAAGAAAGTATCAGTTTATTTTAACATGGATAACGGAACAGGAAAATTCAGAGGTGTGTACTTACAGGGCAACGAACATGCACGGCCCGTGCTTCGCGCATGGATGAAGCCTTTCAACAAGCTTGGTGCATCAACGCTTACTGCGGATAATACATCGGGTACCGATCACTTGTCGTTTGATGCAATTGGTATTCCGGGTTTCCAGTTTATCCAGGACCCAATTGAGTATTCAACCCGTACACACCACACCAGCATGGACGTGTATGACAAGATTATTGAAGCAGATCTGAAGCATAATGCGGTTATGATGGCTGCCTTTGCATGGCTTGCCGCACAACGCGATGAGATGTTCCCTAAGAAATAGGTAAAGGTTACATGAATAAAAAAACCCCGAGTGTATCGGGGTTTTTGTTTTTATAGTCAGGCTATTTTTTATTCACTTCTTTATACCGGAAGCAACTCGTTAAATGATCGTTGACCAATCCACAGGCTTGCATATGGGAATACATTACCGTGCTGCCCACAAACTTAAAGCCGCGTTTGATCAAGTCTTTGCTTAACGCATCTGATTCTTTTGTAGTAGGTGCGATTTGTCCTAATGAATTCCATTTGTTAATAATGGGCTTGCCTCCCACAAAGCTCCAGATATATTTATCAAAACTGCCAAACTCTTTCTGAACCTCCAGAAATCGTTTTGCATTATTCACGGCACCATAAACTTTCAACCGGTTGCGCACAATTCCTGGATCAAGCAGAATCTTCTCACATTTTGCTTCTGTAAACCGCGAAACTTTAACCGGATCAAAATCTGCAAAAGCTTTACGGTAGCCATCGCGTTTGTTCAGAATTGTGAGCCAGCTCAGTCCGGCTTGGGCTCCCTCCAGAATCAGAAATTCAAAGTGTTTTTGATCGTCATGTACAGGCTTCCCCCACTCTTCATCGTGGTACTGGTGGTAGAGCTCGTT
>CAZHQP010000246.1:0-4670 GCA_964534735.1 uncultured Roseivirgaceae bacterium | reverse complement strand
GCAAAAATTGGCTGGGAAACTTTTACAGATCGCATCATTAAAGAGCTCAATGATAGACATCAAGGATTAGTTTTTTTACTTTGGGGTTCACATGCTCAAAAAAAATGCGAATTCATTAACCCCACTCGACACTTTCTTCTCAAAGCAGTGCACCCTTCACCACTTTCCGCACACCGTGGCTTTTTAGGATGCAAACATTTTTCAAAATGTAACGCCATTTTAGAACGACAAGGAAAACAGTCTATTGATTGGCAGCTCGATTAATGATTTGCAAAAACAGCATGCACCTCAGATTCTGAGAAAGTATATTCGTTATTGCAATACTCACATGTTACCGTGAGCTTTTTGTATTGATTTAAGAGCTTATCGGCTTCTTCTTGTCCCATCACTAAAATGGCCCCCCTCCATTTTTGTCATATTTCCATGAGAGGGGATGGGTATGCCAAGATCAGAGTGTAATTCTTGAAAAATATTAACTAATGAAGGAGGTGGTGGAACACCTTTTCGCACAGAAAAGCATAATCCGTGTGCTTGATTTTGACCGTGGTACGGATCTTGCCCAATAATCACCACTTTTACTTTATTAAAAGGGGTTGTTTTTATTGCGTTAAAAATATCTTGGGTCGGTGGATAAATTATTTTTCCCTTTGCTTTTTCTTGGTTCAAAAACGTCATCATCTCAGTGAAATAGGGCTTTTCTTTTTCACCTGCTAACACGTCTTGCCAAGTTACAGTGCTTGAAAGAGCTTCTTTGCTTTCCATGTGATATCTCCCAATAGCAGGTTTAGATTGAAGAGCAGTATAAGAGATCTGACCCCATTTCGCCAATTTGGAGAGTATGATATTATTCGCCTACTTATTTTACTATTTGAGGGAAGGAATCTTTATGACTCAAGGAAGACGATTAGTGGCTCTTGCGTGTAGCCTATTGGTTGCTGGTGGGATATCAGGATGCTATCCGGCTCACGAGACAGTGGGCGTAGGCACGCCTTTTCGCTTGAATATGTGGCAACGCCACGATTTTGACTACATGGTCTACAATCTACGACAGCGTGGCGTGCAAGTTGTGCGTGTGGGTGATAAAACGCGCATGATTCTTTCAACGGATAATTTTTTCAAAGTAAATAGTGTGGAATTTGAACCAGGGGCATATGCGACACTGTCTTGGGTTGTAAGATTACTTGAGCACTGCCGGTGTCAACGAATAACAATTTCTGGTCATGTCGATAATGTATTTAAAGATAAACGTCGTGAGGATCTGTCCTTGCAACAAGCGCGGGCCGTTGCTACTGAATTGTGGGCTTATGGAATTCCGCAAGAGCTCATGACTGTGACGGGTGAGTCGAACCGTCAACAAGTCGCCACAGATCAAACAGTGTTTGGTAGTGGTGATAATCGACGTATTGAAATTCGTTTAGATTAGCAGTTGTTTTTCTATTTATTGTTGATTTTGAATCAAGCTGAAAATATAAAAAGGGGGAATTAAATTCCCCCTTAGTCTGAAAATATTACAACCAATTTTAAGGGAACGTACCTTCATCGCTGGTTACCAAGATTTGCGGAGGTCTTACCGCTGGAGTGTTAGTGTAGTCTACAATTTCTTGTCGTAATCCGCGATTTAATGGATCGTTATAAATAACAGGTGCGCCATACATATCACCGCCCCAGCTATAGAATAGTCCTAAACCTAAACGATTTTCCCTGCCAAATGATGTATCACCACCGTTTGTTGAGAAAAAGGTGCTCAGTTCTAATAATGAACCGATAGAATGTCGAGCAATCCATTTAACGCCGACTACGTATTCATAGTAAGGTCGGCGATCCATCCCGGAAATAACAAATTGGAATTTTTCGCCAATATTTTGATGGTAGGCAGCGCCAGCACCAAAACCAATAGCGTCGTCGTCCTTTTGGAACGTTCGCTTATAATTATTTTCATCATAGTAGAGATCGAGATCAAAATAACCTGAAGTCCACGGTTGAACTCGCACACCAAAAGCTGCTCCTACTTCAGTACCTCCAACGAGATTGCGAACATCAGTTCCGCCAACGAAAGGCAGATTTGGGAGGCCTTTGTTTTGTGCTTTTATGTATTGTAATCCTACATGAAAACTATCGATTCCGAGTTGGCCATGAATACGATATTGTAAATCTCCGCCAAAGTCCCATTGACCCATCCATTGATCGATGTCACCAGAGATAAAATTAAAAGTGGGTTGTTGAGCAAAATATTCGGCGGATAATTTGAAAAACACATCATTAGTTAGCGCCCGTCCGTACGTAGATGCGGCTCTAAAGACTTTAGTTCCGAAAGCAAATTCTAGTGAAAGCGCATCTCTAGGCCCCAATTCATTGATGTATTTAGGGTCTATGGTCCAGCCGCTTCTATCGGCATAATCTATTGTTAGCTGAAATGGTCCGTGCATTGCCGGAGCTGCGCGATCATAGGCACAGTTGCTGGGTGGGTAAATAAAATCGGCGACTTTGCCTATTGTGCAGCCAGTGCCTGTGTAATCAGCCATTGCGGTTGTGGTCATTGTTGCAGTAGCCAGCAAAGTGGCTGAGAAGAAATAGTTGCAAATCCTTGCTACCATGATGCATCCTTGTCAGTGTAGTTGAATAAAGATCGGTTGATGATAACGGAATTTTCAAGGTAATTAAAGAGGGGGCGGTTTCTTTTCGAAGGGGAATGTCGTCATATTTTAAATTATTAGTTGTTTATTCAAAAGACTTAAAACAAAAGGCATCGATATTGCATCGATGCCTTTTGGTGGTGATTTAACACCGATTTAATTATGGCTTACATTGATAGACCTGAACATCATCGATGTACCAGCCTACTATATTTTGAGGGTAACCACCCGTACAGCCATCTTGGCCTAAGTCAAAGCGTAACCGAATAGTGCTGCCCGGTATGGCACCATAAGGTGCAAGATTGACGATTGAACGGCCCCATGATCCGTTTAAACTAGCCCCATCAACACCACTGAACGTAGGTTGACCCGCTAAGGGATTAGTGTTGCCATCGCCTGCAGTAAACAGAACGCTATTGTAGGGATTGTAGATAAAGTCGCTCGCTTGTACGAGTTGATACGGCCCGCCATTGACACTTACTCTCAGGTTGCCTCCGTCAACCAGGGGCTCAGTTCCGACGTAATGATCGAAGCTGAGACTGAGGTTACTTGCTCCAGCAGGGATCGTGATGAGCGGGCTTTCCAAATGCAGCACAACAGTTTCATCACCACCGGGCAAACAAGTCCCTATTTCAGCGGGATCAGGTCCAAAGAAGGCTTTACCAGTGTGTCCCGGGGGTAGTGTAGACACTACGCTCCAGTCACGTTGAGTAAAGTCCGGGGTTTGACCACTGTGACTAATCGTCCAACCGGCCACAGTCCCTTCAAAGCTATCCGTAAACACGTTGTTTTGTGTCAACCCAGCGCCACAGAGAGGAGGCGGATTTTTAGCTAATACGGGCTGGAAGTTACATTTCACTGGCGGAGTGCGAAGCTCCACTTCAGCGATTGCGGCGGCGACTTGCTTACAATCGTTTTTAGAAATGGACTCGTTTGAACGTTTGCCATCAAATCCTTTCAGGTTAACACCCTGTAAATCCTCGCAAGAGCGTGTTAAGGCATCAGCGAACTGTGTGAATTCACTGGTTGGAATCAGGTAGGTGCTGAGAGCCCTAAAATGAATGTGGGCTGCTTTCAGCATACCAATAGCCTTTATCTTATCCTTATTATTATTTTTATCATCGTCTTTGCCGCCAGCAGGATTGCTGCCATCCACTAAAATGGCATAGAGACGATTCGGTATGGCACTGTTACGGTGGACACCACCGCTATCTCCGCTAAAACACCAATAGTTGTGGCTAGAGACCTTGTCAGGTTGGTTTTTGCAATTTGGATTCCACATGTCGCGAATCGGCCCCCCGAAACTTGTAGAATCTTCACCTAATAGCCAGCGATATGAGTTATCAACCACATTGCCACCCGGTTGAATGCTACCCTTTACAGATCCACTCACTAAGGCTGATTTGATTGCCATACTTTCAATGAGAGGGATTTTCACGGCAGGGATTGTGATTGTCGGATCGACACCATCTGGGGTACCAAGGCTATCCGGAGTTACCTCTGCGAGAATCACACCAATCGCTCCGCGATTTTGTGCGTTTTTGACTTGCACAATCTCGGTACAAGCACCATCACCGTCGAGCATGGCGATCTTCCCGATTAGATTCTCCGTAATGGCTGAACAGCCATTCGCATTGGAAGCTGGGGTTGTTATGTTGCCTTTGAAAGCTTTATTAATCACAGGGCCGAATACCGCCGCTCTAGATATCACCGGACCCGCGATACTCGCCGGTTGAGCGATATACAATCCACCATTTCTTGCTACGGAGTTAGTAGGATCAGCCAACTTGCTACAGCTGCCATCTGTGCGTTGACGGTCAGGTGAATCTACCCCTCGGCCATTCAGTTGATCAACGGTTTCACCCCAGATGTCAGAATACGCTTCATTCAACGCACCTGCTTGATAATAATAGAATAAGCCAGCAGTATACTGCGTATACGCATGGCCAAACTCATGGGCGACAACGTCATCGCTGGAAACGCCAGGACAAAAATTTGTCTTTTCTCTATCCCAATAAGCGTTAGGGCACACATCAG
>CAZHQP010000245.1:0-4711 GCA_964534735.1 uncultured Roseivirgaceae bacterium | reverse complement strand
AAAAAGGGATTCTGGGAGCCTATACGCCTTTCCAATACTTAGGCTATTACGGAAGAACGTATTTGATTTTCTCCGATCTGGCAGCTGATAACCTGAATAATCCCCTGGATGGAACAGCTACCGACTATCGTGAAGTTGACACCAACAATATTTTTCCAGGCAATGGCGGGGTTTCCAGTATTTGGGCATCTGCTTATGAAAGTATCAACGATGCTAATAACGTGATTGCCAAAGTGCCGGACATGGGTGATATGACTGACGAGGAGAAGAATAAAGCCCTTGCCGAGCTCTATTTTATCAGAGCGTTGAATCATTTTAATCTGCTCGTTTATTTCGGGTCAGTTCCGGTAAAGACTTCGCCCACCATTGGAACAGGCGGTGTTAACGTGCCACGCGATCCTGTAACCGAAGTATTTGCGCAAATTATTGAAGACCTTGAATTTGCCGAGACTTTCCTGACTACTTCAACCCTTAAGGTAAGAGCATCCAAATACGCAGCAACCGCTCTGCTGGCACGTGTTTACCTGTATCAAAAAGATTATGTCAACGCTTCCGCAAAGGCAACCGAAGTTATTGAAAATGGCGGCTATGCGCTGCTCGACTATGAGGATGTATTTAAAGACGGATCAGCGGAGTCAATTTTTGAAATTGACTTTACTGTACAAAACCGGAACCGCATTGCCGAGTATAATTTCCCAAAAACGTTAAACGGCAGAAGAGAAGTAGAACCTTCAGCGAGTATCGTGGGGGCATATGAAACAGACGACCTGCGGTATGCAGCGTCAATTGGTGTTGATTCAACCAATTTCAATCCTGATAATCTGACCGGAATTCAATTTTATGCAATCAAATACCCTGACCTCTCAGAAGGTAAGGAAAATGTGATTGTACTTCGCCTGGCAGAAATGTACCTGATCCGTGCCGAAGCAGAAGCTGAACTCGAAGGGGATGTGAATGCCATCCAGGATGATATTAATGAGATCCGCGAAAGAGCCGGCCTGACCGGGACCACTACCACATCTTACGCAGACCTTTTACTGGAAATTGAACAGGAACGGAGAGTAGAGTTCGCATTTGAAGGCCACCGGTGGTTTGACCTGGTGCGTACAAACCGGGCAACAACGGTTCTGCCGGGCGTAACCAACATAAACAAAACGCTTTTTCCTATTCCTTCATCAGAGATTCTGACCAACACAAACCCGGGAATGAAACAAAACCCAGGCTATTAGTATGTCTAACTTTAAACCAAACTATATGAAACGAAAAATTAACCTGTTACTATCATGCTTGCTGATCTTGTTCGTTGCCACACTGGTTACCTCGTGCGGTGATGATGATGAGCCAAAAAAGGCAGCCATTCCAGATGTTTATTTCATTTCGTATGAAACCGAGCTCATTCAAAAGTTCCCTTCTGACGACCCTGCTAATGTGACTACATTCCTCGATGTAGCAGGTTTCAGTGGCCCCGGGCTTGCTTTCAATTCAAAGAATAACAAACTCTATTTCAGTGATTTCTATGATTATTATGTAGGAAAAATCTGGAGCGTAGATATAGATGCAACAACTCCTGTGGCAGATGATATCGTGGGTGATTTGTATGAACCTTACAGCATTGCTATAGACGAAGCTGCTGGGAAAATTTATTATGCTGACGGGGCTGATTTGGAAGATGAAGACCCGCAATACCATGTTAGTCACATCTACCGTGCAAACCTGGATGGTTCAGGTGCCACACCGATTATATCCATGGAGGGAGCTTTGTTCCGTCCAGTGGCTATCGATACAAAAAATGATAAACTATACTTTTATGATGTGGAGTTGGAGAACTTATACGAAGCAAACCTGGATGGTACAGGCGACCCGGAAATTATCCTCGAAGGTGCCTATGGATATGCTATCGCGGTTGACAGTAAAAATGGAAAAATTTATTTTGATGATCAGCGCGCTAATGGCGGAGATGGAGCACTTATGATGGATGATCTGGATGGCTCCTATCCGCTTACACCAACAACAGTTGATAATACAGCTTCGAGGATTTATGGTATTGCGATCGATGCTGGAAATAAAAAATTATACTGGTCAGGGCGCGACACAGGCGCGATTTACAAGTCTGATTTGAACGGTGCAAATAAAATAACCCTGAAAGACGGCCTCACCGAACCGCGTGGGATAGCCTTGGTAAAATAAAATATAAGCACGATGAGGAAGATATTGCTGATACTATTAACGGGGTTAAGTGTACTGGTTTGGGAAAGCTGCTCGGATGACGGCTTCCCCGTGCCGCCCGCAAGCACAGTACCTAAATTTACTGTTTCAGTTACCAATGATGGCTTTGCTCCAGCCACAGCAACTTTTACGGATGAATCCGTTATCCCTGATCGTGCAGGAGAAGTTGCTTACGCCTGGACCTTTGGAGATGGCGGCACCTCCAATGAAACAAGCCCCGAACACGTTTACACTGCCCCGGGCGTGTATACCGTGAAGCTGAAACTTACCAGCTTCACGTTATCGCAAGCAACCGAGTCGTCACAAACGGTTATTATTAAAGATGCCGATGCTACGGGCATACCGATCTATTTCACAGATGGAAGTTCCGTATTTAAAGCACTCATTAATGCCGATGCTCCTGTTGCATCACCAATTGGGATCACTTCACTCGAAGATTCGTATGGCATGGTTATCGATACCGTGAATGATAGGCTGTACATCACCGATTACGATGCGGATAAAATCCTGGTGGCTAACCTGGATGGAAGTGATCTTCATGATTTCCGCACCGGAGCCGGTGGTCCTGACGGAATTGCCATCGATTATGCAAATGAGATGATCTATTGGGATACCGATAATGGCATTCGCAGGGCTGATATGAACAATTCAACCGTAACTCAGTTTGAAGATTTCGTAACAGGTCAGGGGACGCAGGATCCGGAAGGTGTATCCATAGATCCCGTTTCGGGCTTTGTATTCTGGAATACCTACAATGCGGGTGTGTGGCGGAAAAATATAAATGGAACCGGTCAGGCTGAAATTATTCCGGGTGGTCAGGGCGGAGGCAGTACTCTGATCATTGGTAACCGGTTGTTTTATGATGAGTATATCGAAGCGGGCGATATCCGGATTAAATCCGCAAACCTGGACGGAACGGGCATCATCACCATTGCTACGGGTATTACGCGGGTTGTTTTTGGAATCGGGTATGATGCCGTGAACGACAAGATCTACTGGGGCGACCGGAATGCCGAAGTTATCATGCGGGCAAACCGGAATGGAACAGGTGCCGAGCCCTGGTATACTGGCGTAAGCGCGCGGGGGATTGCTGTTGGAAAACTGGAAGAATAACTAATTTAACCATAAGCTCATGTTTCTTAATAAAGAAGCATGAGCTTTTTTATTGATATGAAAAAGCTGGCAATTGCGTCAATATTATTAATCGTTATCAGTCACTGCACAGTCGATCAATCTTCGCGAAAAGGCAAGTTGATTATCATTGGCGGAGGCTCACGACCAGATTCCTTAGTACTTCGAATTATCGAAGAGTCAAAACTTCGTGCAGGTGGCTATTGTGTGATTCTGCCCATGTCAAGTGAAGACCCCGATTCATCCGTATACTATGCCAGCCAGCAATTTTTAAAAATGGGTATCACCAAGCTGTACGGATTTAACTTTAAGAAAGATCAGCCTATAAAACCTTCGTGGCTTGATTCGATCCGCAGCGCAAACCTGATTTACATTACGGGTGGCGATCAGGCCCGGTTTATGAATATTGTAGCCGGAACAGAAATTGAGAAAGCAATTCATGATGCGTATCAGAACGGAAGTGTTATCAGTGGAACAAGCGCAGGCGCAGCGGTAATGAGCAAACTGATGATCACCGGTAACGAATTGAAGCATAAAGAGTACTCGGCAACCTTCCAGACGATTGAGCCCGGGAATATCGAGATCACACAAGGGCTTGGCTTATTAACGACTGCCATCATCGATCAGCATTTTCTGATTCGCAGTCGCCACAACCGACTCATTACAGCCGTTATCGAGCATCCGGACATGACGTGCATCGGCATTGATGAGTCAACCGCTATTCTCGTAAGCGGAAAAGATATAGAAGTACTGGGTGATTCTCAGGTGCTTGTTTTTGAAAACCCTGACAAATCTAAAACTGTCAAAAACGAAAAATTTGGAGCCCGCAAGATTCAACTGAATGTATACCTGCCGGGCGAAAAATTTAGTATCCGATAAGCTTTACTTTTCAATTTTCCCGGTGTTTACGCTCATCGCAAGCTTCACAGCTTCGTAAGCATTTACTAATCCGCCAGAGCTGCTTAGGTCGCTGAACTTAACGATGCCGGTTTTATCCGACTTCCTTACGGTTAGATTATCAAACTTGCGTGTTGAGCGGATGAGAATATCTTTTACCTGGGCGGCATTTAATTCCGGAAAGTAAGACATCAGCATGGCCGCCACTCCGGCAACCGAAGGCGATGCAAAGCTGGTTCCGTCCATATCCTGGTAACTGTTTGCAGGAGTTGTTGAATACAACTGAACTCCCGGAGCAAAAACGTTAACGGTCTTCTTGCCATAGTTTGAAAAGTTTGCAGCCAGTGTGCTGTCTGCACCCCAGGCAGAAGCTCCAACTTCAATCCAGTTACCCGCTACCTTTCCATCTTTGAAATAAGGTGTTGGATAAGAAGGCTTGGTATCATTGTTATCATCA
>CAZHQP010000244.1:4515-4810 GCA_964534735.1 uncultured Roseivirgaceae bacterium | reverse complement strand
ACGTTGGTCCGGCTGTACATCTTTACTTTAAACTTACCATCCGCTGTTAATAGATAATCAACGGTCCAGTCACCAACGGCTGAAGAGAAATTGCCCTGGTTTGCCTGCGGATTAGTTCCCGGGTTGCCGGTTGTATTTCCGGTTCCCTGGTTTCCAAATGTTCCGTCACGGGTGATACGCAAGCGGCCATTGAGGAGTGTATACGACAGGCGCAGCTGGAATGCATTGAACGATTCCTGGTCCATGCTTCCCAGGTCAAGATCGATTTCAAGATTATTATCCACCTGGCTCATCC
>CAZHQP010000244.1:682-4505 GCA_964534735.1 uncultured Roseivirgaceae bacterium | reverse complement strand
AGTAGCTAAGCTGATTAGAGAATAACTCACTTACACTGTTAACAAGCGATCCGCTGGTGTTAAACGATTCTGCCGGAGAAAATTTCCGAAGTACAATAAGACTGAACACCTGGCGCTTCAGCTCTTGTTCATCCAATCTGCTTTTAAACGCTTGAAAATCTTCTGATAGACGTACGGTTCGCGAAGTGTTGTCAACTGTTACGGTCATTGATTTCGGAAGATCCGGTGCGAGAATATCAAAATCAATTTGTGGTGACAGCATGGGGCCATCAAGCTTCAGCATCACTTTCACCGGATATTTTCTTCTGATTTGTGGTGCACTTTGAAGCGTCAGGTCATTTAGTATCGGGGCGAAAGAGGCAAGTTGATTGTACGTTGCATTAATTTTCATCTGACCCTGATACGGATCGCCATACCAGGTTATGCTGCTGCCGGACTCGATTTTAAATTCTTTGTTAATAATATCATACAGCGTGAAGTTATAACCGCCTTCGGTAAACACTACCGGGCCAAACATGTTAAACTCACCTTTTGTATCGAGCTGGAGCTTGATCTTTCCATTCCCCCGGCCATGAATGATATCGCCCGATTTGATGTCAAAGATAATTTCACAGTACGCTTCCGGAGTAACATCAAGATTGAGATCAAATGTTATGCCTGTGAGGTTAATTTTTTTATTGATCTGCTTACTGATCTTTGTCTGATAAAGTGAATCTGAAAAATCCACAAACTGGATAAAATCTTTCCGTTCAATAGAAGATGTTCCGGCAATCGGGATAGAGATCCTTGTATTTTTACGGGTAGTTGCGTTTGCTGTGATCTTCAGATTGTTCAAAGGTCCGGTAAAGCTTACATCGCCCGTGGCAAATCCCTGGCCATAGAACAAATTGTTATCCCGGGCATTGGTATTCAGCAACTGAAAATTGTCAAAAGTTGCGCCCAGATTAATTGCCATTTGCGCGAAGTTATCGTGTGTAATTTCTCCATTAAGCTTGCCTTTGTTGCGTAACAGGTCAGTCAGCTGAATATTTTTGAAGTAGATCGCATTTTGCCGCAATCCGATCTTGCCATCAAGCTGATACGAGGTTTTTAAGTAATCTACGGTAAGCTTTCCATCTTCAATATCACCTTCGCCCTTCAGAACTGGCCGCTGGAGCATCCCGGTAACTGTATAGGTTCCGGTTAATGTTCCTTCAATATTGCTGAAGATTCCTTTCAGGAAGGGTTCAATGATTTTAAGATTTGTTTTTTGTAAAGATGCGGTGATGTTCAGGGCATTTTCGGTGTTGTACGGATCGTAATATCCGGTGCAGCTCACAATCCGGGTATTAAGCCGATCTACCAAAAACTCGACTTTAAACTTTTTTTCTACCAGGTCCCAGGTGTTATTACCGGTAATATCGCCCACCAGAAAGTCATCGACCTTTAATTCTTTTATTTCAATTTCGTTTTGCAGGCTGGGTTGGTCAAATGCACCGCTCACGGTAACTTCAGCATCAACCATTCCGCTCAGCCTACGCTGGATAATGCTGTTTAGTGTTGAAAGATTAAAATTCTCAACAAAAAGGGCCATTTTCTTTTCCGAATTCCGGGAAAGGTCTCCGTTAAGCTTAATCACCTGTTCATCGTTTGACCACTTTAAATTCTGGATACTGATTTCATGATCCTTTATAGCAAGCATATTGGCAGCATCAACTCTCCATACTTTTTCCAGAAGTTGTACCCGGGAGGATGGCAATAGCCGAATGTATGTGCTGTCTGTAAAGTCAATCTCCCCGTTCAGCCGAATGTAGTTATCGCGGGTTTGCTGATCCAGACTCATGTTGAAATCAATGTGGTCTTTATTCCAGATAACTTCTGTTACCAGGTCTTTTGTGGGGAGATTGCCGATTTGTTGCGTGTGTGAAGCGATATACACCATGGCGAGTGCCTGAGTGCTGTCAGAGATTTTAGAAGCATTCAATTCGATTTCAGTATCGATAAACATCATGTTACCGTATTTCAATGAGTCCAGGTGGGTAAAGGCACTCAGAACATTTGTATTGCCATGGGTGAATTTGCCATCGATGTCGACATTCTTGCCCGCACCCAGGTCAAACTTCAATAAAGTGGTAACAGGCCCGATATCCTTAAGTTTGATGTTAAAGTTTGCGGTGTATGGCTGTGTGCTGGTTGATTTTTCTGCGTAATATGTTTCAAGTCTGCGCTTATCATTTTTAATGTTCATGGCAAACTCATTCACCAGCACAGGTATGTCACGGAAAAGCGCTGAGAAATAGAAATCACCTTCGGCTTTGGCGTCTACCACTTCCGATTGAAAACGCATGGACCTGATTTTGTCCGTTCGCGTTGTTGTAATGGTTATGTCGTTTTGCCTGAGCCACTGATCTTTATAGTTCAGCGACAAATTTTTCAGATGCGCAATGCCGGTAAGACTATCCAGCGTAAGCCCTCTCACATTCAGGTCAACATCTGCATGGATAAATAATTTTTCGCGCGCAATATTTACCTCATGGAGATTCAACGTGTCAATTTTTGCCTGCAGTACAATCAGGTTCCGGTTATCACGAAGATCAACCGAGCCCTTGGCTGTTACATGCACATTAGGATCATTGATCTTTAATTCTCCGCTGAAGAATTGAGATGCAAAGCGCGCATCGGTTGTAATATTTCGATAATTGTATTTTTTAATTCCAACGGAACGAACATTTCCGATCAATTTGAAGTTGGCTGTATTTCGGTTAAAGCCTGATCCGCTGATGCTTCCGTCCAGGTTTAGTTTTTGAAAATTAACGGTATCTGCGAGATACGTTCCTAAATCAAAATTGGTAAGACTGATCTGGCCTTTGTAGGAAGACTTCTCAAAGGCATCCTCATTAATTTTTAAATTGATGTCAGAAGAAATCAACCCAAGCTGGTTTGAGAAATTTCCTTTCGCCACAAAGTCGGTCGGATAACCTAAAAATTCTCCGTTGAGGGAAAGGGTACCCAGGGGAGTTAACCGTTTTAATGTTGCATCGCTGAAGAGAAAAGAAATATCGTTAAAGTTTACGCGTGAGTTTTTTAAGGACAACTGAATAAATGTTTCTTTCAGATCGGGCAAACCTTCCATGTCAATTGATCCATAGAGAACAGAATTACCCGACCGGATTTCCATGTCCTTAAGCCTGAAGTCACTTATGCTTCCCTTCATTGTTCCGCTAAGCATGAGCGGCAGGTTGAGCCGCTTCGCGGCCGGAGCGAATAGGGCAAGATCGTTTGGGTGAATAACGGTTTTATCGAAGTGCGCCTCAATGTTTACTTTGTTCACAAAATCACTTAGATCGGCCTGGCTGTTGTAGGTAAAGATTACAGTATCGGAAATTGTGCTGCGGCCCGCCTGCAAATGAACCCCTTTGAACTCAAGCGCTTTTTGTGAGATCCTGAAAAAGGTGGAGAGATTACGGATGCTAAATTTTGTCTTTTCATCTTTCGCAACCAGCGTACTCATGTTAAACTCAACTGTGTCTCCAAGCGCAACAAAATTCTGAAGCTGCGCCTCGGTAATTCCCATGGAGAAGTGATTGTAGTCGAACCCGCTCAGACTATCCTTACCCGTATAATCGTATGTGAACAGACTCTTCTCAACAACGGCTTCACCAATATTGATCTTCGAGCTGGCGCCACCCTTCTTGCCGGATGAGTATTGCTTATTGATCTGATTGATGAAAACATTGATGTTGAGATTGCGGATTGTGTCGCGTTCGAGAATCCGCGTGAAGTAAACGCGGGCGCTGTCTATGTAAATGGCGTCAAGATTAATGTTAGTACCCTTTACCAGGTT
>CAZHQP010000244.1:0-672 GCA_964534735.1 uncultured Roseivirgaceae bacterium | reverse complement strand
GAGATCTCGTAATTCAGGCTGAGGTGCCTGATCTCAAACATCCTGTTGTGCTCAGGGTCTTCCACAACCACACCATCCAGTTCAAGTCTGTCGAACCATGAGAAGTTGATATTTTGAATGGTGGTCTTAAATCCGATTATTTCTGAGAAGCCCCGTAAATATCGATCCGCCAGAAAACGCTGTACACCGGGCAATTGTAAGAGTAACAACGAAGCAATGAGCAGAAAGAGTACTGTAACCGTGGAATAGGCCAGTATTTTAACTATCCGTTTTTTGATACCTTGCAGGTTCATTTACTCCATGAGTGCCGTAATACTTGCCATTGAGTCATCCTGCGATGAAACTTCTGCCGCTGTTATTGTAAACGGCAAGGTACTCAATAATATTATCGCCACACAGGCGATACACCAAAAATATGGCGGGGTTGTACCCGAGCTGGCCTCTCGTGCACATCAACGAAATATTGTTGCTGTGGTTGATGATGCTATGCAAAAAAGCGGAATAAATAAACATGACCTAAGTGCGATTGCTTTTACCCGCGGACCCGGACTGATGGGCTCACTTCTTGTGGGTGTATCATTTGCAAAAGGACTTGCACTGGGATTGAACAAACCGCTCATTGAAGTCAACCACATGCAGGCACATGTGCTCTCGCATTTTATTGACGATCCA
>CAZHQP010000243.1:4161-4812 GCA_964534735.1 uncultured Roseivirgaceae bacterium | reverse complement strand
TCCTCGCCCACACCGGCACCTGTAGGGCCCATCGTTCCAAAGCCGTGTGCATCGTCAACAAACAGACGGAAGTTGTATTTCTTCTTCAACTCCACAACGCCCTTGAGATCGCCCATGTTACCGGACATACCGAATACACCTTCGGTGATCACGAGAATACCACCACCGGTTTCTTCTGCCAGCTTGGTAGCGCGCTGAAGCTGTTTCTCGAGGCTGTCCATATCGTTATGCGCATACACAAAGCGCTTGCCCATGTGCAGGCGAACCCCGTCAATGATACACGCGTGTGATTCTGCATCGTATACAATTACATCCTTGCGGTTAACAATAGCGTCAATAATTGACAGAACACCCTGGTAACCGAAGTTCAGCAACATGGCATCCTCTTTCTTTACAAAAGCTGCCAGTTCTTTTTCAAGCTGGATATGATATTTTGAGTTACCCGACATCATCCGGGCACCCATCGGATAACCGAGTCCGAATTCAGCAGCTGAATCCGCATCTGCCTTACGCACTTCCGGATGGTTTGCCAAACCGAGGTAGTTATTCAAGCTCCAGTTCAACACCTTTTTACCATTAAAGGTCATGTGTGGACCAATCTCACCTTCCAGCTTGGGGAAGAAGAAATAGTCGTCAGGAAGGTGTGAATAT
>CAZHQP010000243.1:0-4151 GCA_964534735.1 uncultured Roseivirgaceae bacterium | reverse complement strand
AGCGGACCGGCTTCCATTTTTAGCTTTTCGAATAAATCAACCATTGTTAAGATGCGGTTAAAAGTCTGTTATAAATTTGGTGCAAAAATAACCAAAATTTTGACGCAGAGGCGCAGGATTTTGCAACGCTACGGGCGATATTGACATAAACCTGCGAATATTGGCGCAACCGTTTTAATTGTTTACAATTGCACTTTTAGACGTTTATTATGCCTGAAATCAGCAAAATACTGGTTGCTAACCGCGGTGAAATTGCCTTGCGTGTAATGCGGAGTGCGAAAGAAATGGGAATCAAAACCGTAGCAGTTTACAGCGAGGCCGACCGCGAGGCGTTGCATGTACGGTTTGCCGATGAAGCTGTTTTTATTGGCCCGCCTTCCTCTTCAGAATCATACCTGAGAATTGAGAAGATCATTGCGGCTGCCAAACAAACAGGCGCCCAGGCGATTCATCCCGGGTATGGTTTCTTATCCGAGAATGAGGATTTTGCACAGGCAATTGAAGATGCCGGGATGATCTTTATCGGGCCGTCCGCCAGATCCATTGAAGTAATGGGAAGCAAGCTGGCAGCGAAAGAAGCAGTAGCAAAGTTTAATGTACCGCTCGTTCCCGGAACATCTGAACCGATCGATGATATTAAGAAAGCCAAAAAGATCGCCAGTGAGATCGGATACCCGATTCTGATCAAGGCCAGCGCAGGCGGTGGCGGAAAAGGAATGCGCGTTGTTGAAAATGAAGGTGAGTTCGAGGAGCAAATGGAACGCGCGGTGAGCGAGGCGACTTCAGCATTTGGCGATGGATCCGTCTTTATTGAAAAATACGTAACGAAGCCGCGCCATATTGAATTCCAGATTTTTGGTGACAAGCATGGCAACGTAATTCATTTATTTGAGCGCGAATGTTCCATTCAGCGCAGGCACCAAAAGGTTGTGGAAGAAGCCCCTTCTTCGGTATTAACACCTGAGCTGCGCAAGCGGATGGGTGAAGCTGCCGTAAATGTTGGCAAGTCGTGCGGCTATTACGGAGCCGGAACGGTCGAGTTTATTCTTAACGATAACCTTGACTTCTATTTCCTGGAAATGAATACGCGCTTACAGGTTGAGCACCCGGTAACGGAAATGGTTACGGGCATCGATCTGGTAAAGCTGCAAATCAAAGTTGCGCAGGGCGAAAAAATTCCATTCCGGCAGGAAGATCTGAAGATAAACGGGCATGCGGTTGAAGTGCGGGTATATGCAGAAGATCCTGCCAATAACTTCCTTCCCGATATCGGAACGCTGCAAACCTATAAACGACCACAGGGAAACGGTATTCGCGTAGACGATGGCTTTGAGCAAGGTATGGAAATACCGTTTTATTACGATCCGATGATCGCCAAGCTGATCTGTCATGCCGAGAACCGCGAAATGGCGATTGACAAAACAATCCGCGCGATCCATGAATATGAGATTACCGGACTGGAAACAACATTAGGGTTTTGTAACTTTGTGATGCATCATGAAGCATTCCGCAGCGGTAAATTTGATACCGGATTTGTAGCGAAATATTTTAAACCGGAAGTATTGAAAGGAACACCCGATGGTGAAGAAGAAAAGATTGCTGCTGCGTTGAGTATGCACTTGTTGGGAACCAAAACTAGCAACTCACAAGCTCAGGCTGTTGTTAATGCTCCCGTTAGTAAATGGAAGAAAAACAGAGTTTAATTAAATAACGCGTGACGAATTAAGAATGACGAATCAGGCATTCGACATTCGTCATTCAACATTCGTAAGTATACATCATGCCTGAAATCCGACCCCTTCGTGCCTGGCGATATAATGAAAATATTTCCACTGCTATTGACGATCTTACTTCTCCCCTGTTTGACGTAGTCTCCGAGAAGCAGCGCAAAGCACTTTACCAGAATCCATACAACAGCATACATTTATCGGTTCCACAAGGTCCGGATGCAGCAACTAAAGCACACGCATTACTGGATCAGTGGAAATCATTGGGAGTTATCATTCAGGATAAGCTGCCTGCGATTTATGTGTACTATCAATACTTCACACTTCATGGATCTTCGAAAGAATACTGCCGCAAAGGGTTTGTGTGTAATATCCGCGTGCATCATTGGGAAGATGATATGATCTTACGTCATGAAAACACGATTCCAAAATCGGTTAATGACCGGATTGAATTGCTGGAAAAAACTGAATTGAACGTTAGTCCCACACACGGGCTGTATACAGACGCTTCTTTTGAGCTGGAGAAGTACATGGATGAAGCGATCCTGAATCCGCTTTACGAAGCCGAAGATTATCAGGGCGTTCGGGATGTGCTGGCGGTTATTCACGATGCTCCTACTATTAAAAAGTTTATAAAGGTATTATCAGATAAGCAGGTGATCCTGGCGGATGGCCATCATCGGTACGAGGGATCCCTTGTACATATGGACCAGCAACGAAAAGCAAATCCAAATCATACCGGTAAGGAGGGCTATAATTTTCACCTGATGTACCTTACCAATACAGAGGCTGGTGATCTGCGGATCCTTCCCACCCATCGATTAATCAAGGACCTGGCAAACTTTGATGAAGATACGATCATGAAAAAGCTGGCCGATGATTTTATCATTAAGCCGGTGGATGATGCCGATACGCTAAATGAGATCATTGCCGGCAAACCATGGGCATTCGGACTTATGTTTAAAGAAAATGCGTATAAGATCAGGCTAAAGCCCGAAGCGATTGCCACCATGAAATGGCAGTTCCCGGATGTGGTGAAGAAGCTTGATCTCACCGTGATGCATTATTTCATTATTGAAAAAGTATTGGGCATTCCCGGTAAAGATCAACGCAAATCAGAGAACATCTTCTTTGACAGAAGCTTTTCAGATTGCCTGAAACGTGTTTTGAAAGATGAAGCCCAGCTGGCGATCATCACCAATGAAGTATCGATTGAAGATGTGAAAAATGTTTGTCACAGCGGAGCTACAATGCCCCAGAAATCAACGTATTTTTATCCGAAAGTTATCTGTGGATTTTTGTTCAGCTCGATAAACGAAAATGAATTTTACGCGCCCGCTTATTCTTGGATCTAGTTCTCCGCGCAGGCAATTCCTGATGCGCGAAGCCGGCTTTACATTCAGTGTGGAAAAAACCGATACAGATGAATCGTTCCCGCACGAACTGCCGGTCGATCAGGTTGCCAAATACCTGGCGGTAAAAAAAGCTGAATTCTTCCGGACTGCGATCAAAGACCAGGTGGTGGTAACGGCAGACACCGTTGTAATCATAAACAACTATATCCTTAATAAACCACAAGACCGCAACGAGGCCATCAGTATGCTAAACGTACTGAGTGGAAACACACACCGAGTAATGACAGGTGTCTGCATTCTTTCCGCAGAAAAGGAAGAGAGCTTTGACGATATAACGGATGTCACATTCAAAAAGCTTACCCAGGCCGAGATAGAATTCTATGTAGATAATTATAAGCCTTTCGATAAAGCCGGGGCGTATGGCGCACAGGACTGGATCGGCATGGTAGCGATCGAAAAAATCACAGGCTCTTACTTCAACGTAATGGGATTGCCGATTCACAAAGTTTATCAGCATCTTTCCGGCTGGGCATGAAAAAGATCTGGAACTACCTCAAGCTTCACATTATTGTTGATTTTAATCCATTTCATTATGGACTTACCTTCATTTTCCTTACGGTCTGTATTTACTTCAACTATAAAGTTGATTTTGAAGACAGCTTTCTCGATCAGCAGGAAGGGTTTATCAAGTTCCTTTATTTCTTCCTGACCAATTTGTTTGCGTATGGCGTTCCCGTTTTATCGTACGCATACTTTTCTAAAAACAGAAGCTTTCTTACCTCTTCTGAATTCTGGATCAAGAGCCTGCTTGCACTTGCCTTGTTAAGCTTTGACCGGTGCTTCTTTTTTATAGACGATCTTGTATACGAAATCTCTCAACCGAGAACGCATCGCTGGATCTCAAAAATTGCTAATAATCTTTTAGGCATCTTCACGATGATCCTACCCTTCCTGCTGTTGTATTGGAGATACGATCGTGCTGAGAAACATATTTACGGTCTGTCTCCTAAAAAATTTGATGTATTCGTGGGCTTGCCTGATAATTTGCAGCGCCTCTTTCGGGTGATTG
>CAZHQP010000242.1:0-4825 GCA_964534735.1 uncultured Roseivirgaceae bacterium | reverse complement strand
AAAGAAACTGAAAAATTTGTCGGGCAGTCTTCAGATGTCGAACACAGCATTCAGGGATTGTTGATGGTTGTAGCGCTGTGGATTGTGATCGAACTGATATTTCTGGCCATACGCAAGGCCCGGCCGCAGCCCTGAGCACTTGCTTCGTTAGTCACCATTCAGTTTATCCCGGTAATTTGAAAAAATCCGGGATTTGGAGATAAAGCCGAGATACCTGCCGTTGTCGAGCACAGGTATGTTCCAGATTCCCGACTTGTCAAACTTTTCCATGATGATCCCCATACCCTCTGAATGCTCAGCAGTCACCGCAGGTTTTTGCATGAGTTGTTCGACCGAAGTGGTATCATACACATTCGTATCAAACATAATTTCGCGAATGTTTTCAAGCGCAATCGTACCGATCAGCTTGCCGTGCTCATCCACCACGGCAAAGATGCTTCGATTGGATTTGGTGATAACCGAAACAAGCGTGCGTAACGAATCTGTACGCGAAACGGTTTTAAAATCCGTTTCAATAAAACTGCTCACCGACATGTCTGACAAGATCTGTGAGTCTTTGCCGACCGACACGGTGCCGTCTTCCCGGGCCAACTTGATTTCATCGAGCGAATGAGGCTGCAGGAATTTAGAAACCGCAGTGGTAAGTGCTGACACAATCATTAGCGGAATAATCAGTTCGTAACCACCGGTGATTTCAGCGATGAGAAAGATTGCTGTTAGCGGGGCATGAAAGATGCCGGTCAGCACACCCGCCATAGCCACCACACAAAAGTTGGATGTTGGCAAAGATGTAAAGCCAGAAGCATTGAACAGAAATGCATAGCCAAATCCGATACATGCGCCCACCAGCAAGGCCGGTGCAAAGTTGCCTCCATTCCCTCCTGCTGACAGCGTACACGAAACGGCAAAAACTTTCATCAGCCCGACACCCAGAATAAAAAGTCCCAGTGCAACGGAATGATCCAGCCAGGGTGCGAGCGGACTGGTTGTAGTGAGTCGCTGCGGATCGAGTGTAGCCAGCGTAATGATTGATCCGTATCCTTCACCGAAGAGCGGTGGAAATACCAGGATCAATCCACCCAGTATGATCACTCCGGTAACGAATCGCAGGAGTTTCGATGGAATGAACTTCGCAAAGAAAGATTCCGTTCGCTGAAATGCTTTTAAATAGTAGACGGACACGAGTCCGCAGACAATTCCAAGAACAATATAATAGGGAACATTATGATAGTTGAAATCGCTGATGTGCTTAAAGGATAACAGGATGTCTTCCGACAGAATGATCTTGGAACATAATGCACCGGTGGCACCGGCAATCAGCAACGGAATGAACGCTGCGATGCTGATGTCAACCAGCAGCACTTCAAGTGCAAACAGCACACCGGCAATCGGTGCATTGAATGCAGTCGCAATACCGGCAGCGGCACCGCAGGCCAGCAGCAAGGTGCGGTCCCGGTAGCTAACCGGAAAGAATGACGAGAATGTTGAACCGATGGCTGAACCTGTTTGTACGATGGGCGATTCAAGTCCGGCCGATCCGCCAAAACCAACGGTCAGTGCGCTGGTGATGGCATGCGCAAATGTTTCTTTTTTGGGAAGAACAGAAGACTTGCGCGCGATGGCCAGCAGTACATGCGAAGTGCCTTTGGTCAGCTCGCCTTTTAACACAAATCTGACAAACACGATCGTTAACAATACCCCTACTGCCGGGGCAACGAGGTAGATTGCACCATCGCGCAGGCCAATCTCCCGGATATTCTCCTGAAGGTAGTGTACAGAAATCTTCAGGATGACGGCAGTGAGCCCGGCCCATAGTCCCACGACAACGGCACCAAAAACCAGGAACTGCTTAGCCGACAGCCGGGCAAAAAGCGCGTTGGCGAGCTGATGAAGCGATTGATAAAATTTAGTCAAAACAATTATTCCCCTTGATCAAAAATGAAATGACCGGCAAGAAGCAACTTCAGCCTCTGCCAGTCATCCCCGGATTCAATGAAATACATTTTTACACGGCTGATGGTCAGGAACGGATATCAGTGTACCTTATTCAAACCTTATTGAACAATATTATTACTTATCCGCCTGTGCCTTTATTATTCTGAACGGCCCCTTCCCGGATGGCTTTGAGCACTTCCTTCGCCTGGGGATCCGCTGGGTTAAGCGTCAATACCTTTTCAAAATATTGCTTGCCCTTGTTGATATCACCTTCTGTTATGGCGTAATATGACCCGAGATACTTATAGGCTTCAATAATATACGTCTTGTTCTTGTCCGGTGCAGCAGTGCCGAGCTCAACAATTTTCTCATACAACTGCTTGGCCAGTCCTTCCTCCTGTGTAGAGTCGATGTTTGCTTTTACGCGTGCCGATTCAACGGCAACCTGAATATTGGTTGGGTACTGTTCCACCAGTTCGGAGTAAACCGTATCCGCATCGTGCAACTGATCACTGTACATATACGCTCTTGCCATCTTTAAAAATTCATTCGGGCCTGGCTTTGATTTAACATCCACCAGGTGTTCATACGCTTCCGCTGCTTCCGCATACTTTCGGTTATCGTATAACGTTTCCGCTTGCACCTGAGCAGCCTCCGGGCTCTTTGGATCAAGCGCAACAGCTTTTGCCAGCTGCATCTCTCCGAGCGAATCATTTTTCATTGCGATATAAAGCTTCCCGAGATCAATGTAATCTTTCGGGGTAAGATCTTCTGTTTTAGCCTTTGCCAGAAACTGTTCGGAAACGGCAATTGAGGCTGCCGAATCTGCTGAAGTTTTTGCAGCCTGCAGCGACTTGATGTAATAGCGGTACACAACTGGTCTTACGTTTTCCTTGAGAACAAGGTCTTTAAAAATGCCATTCGCTTTGGCATACTCACCCTGCATGGTATAGATGAATGCAAGACGCATCTGGATTTTCTCCGGATCGCTGCTGAGCTGACGGAATTTCTCAGCGGCAGCAACCGCTTTATCGGCTTCACGCTGCTGATAGTAGATGTCGGACAGTTCATCGTACGCATACGTGAATTCCGGATCCACCGCAACTGCTTTCTCAAACGACTGCTGTGACAATTGCGGATTCGTTACCATGTATACCAATCCGATTTTGTAGTGCGGCTTTCCATTCTTTGGGTCAAGCATCGCAGCATTCTCATACGCAGAAACAGCTGGTCCGCCCTGACGTTGCATCATGAAGGCATCCCCCAGCAGCAACTCAACTTCTGCATCATCTTTAATTGATTTGGCCTTCTCCAGCAAGGCGATGGCCTTCGCTCCGTCCTGTTGCGCGAGATAAGCTTCTGCGACAGCTTTTAGTACCGAAACCTTCTTTGACTTTGATAGCTGAAGCGCCTTATCGAAATCAGCTTTTGCTTCATTCATTTGGTTACGAAGCACGTTAAGATGTCCTCTACCCGCGTAGGTAATAGCTTCCTTCGGATTAGCTGTAATGCCGGCCTCAAAAGATTTTGCTGCCGCATCCAGTTGATTGTTTCTAAGCTGGGCATATCCAAGATAATAATAGAGCTGAGTTTCTTTGGGATACTTACTGATGGCAGCTTCAACAGGCGCCATCGCTTCAGCGGCATGATCAACTTCGATCAGCCGTTTGGATTTTTTAATTTCTGCCTCCTGTCCGAACACGGCAACACATGATCCAACCAGGCACAGGATTATCAGGCCACATTTCTTCATCGCAAATTTCGTTTTAATTGACAGTATTATTTGAACATGATTGAACACCGCTTACAAAACACGTGGGCTTCAACCGAAGGTTCTAAATAAGCGAACAGCTCTTAAAGGGTTGCCAAAAACGGATTAAAGCTTCATTAAATCGAGATTAAAATGCCTTTAAGGTGGGAGTTCTTATTACGTCTTGATCTCGATACAAGCCTTGGCATCTTACTAAGAAGCATTTGGATGAACACAGTCAATGCAACTTGCTTCATCATTGCTCAAAAAATCTATAGGAAGATGTAGTAAGATGTGAACAAGTTTATACAAACGAAAAAAGAATGCTGCTTTCGATGATTTTTATCGAACGATTAAACTACATCAACCATCAATATCCCAAGCGTACAACATCGAACCAGGGAAAAACCCCGTTTTTTAATCGCAAAGGCAAAAAAAGACCTATCTTACTAGTAAGATAGGTCGTCATGAGCCCCCTGTCGGAATCGAACCAACGACCTACGCATTACAAGTGCGTTGCTCTACCAGCTGAGCTAAGGAGGCAATATTTTATCTTTACAAACTCAGTTCTACCAGCTGAGCCCTGCCTGCCACAGGCAAATTTCCCTGTTAAGGAGGTGCAAAAATAAGGGTTAGATTAATCTTTGCAAATAGATTTTAAGAAACTGTGCGGAGTAATTTAAGCTGCTGCTTCAGCTGTTTCAGGCTTTCGTCCGCTTCCCGGATCTTCTCGTTAAATTCTTCCTTATACTTGTCGGCATTTTTGCTCCGGCCAAAGAATTCGAGGTTATTACGAAGCGTTGAGATATCGTTCTCCACTTTCGAGATTTTCTTCCGGATAGCCTGCTCCTTCTGGAACAGTTTCTGCCCGCCCATCGGGTCGTTCTTCAGATCAGCCAGCTCATTTTCAAGCAACAGCTGGTTTTTCTCATCTTCCGAAATTCCCTGGATTGAACCCGTAAACTTCTGAGCCGCTTCATGATAGCGCTTGCGGATCGCAGCAACCTCGTTTTTGGGTACAAACCCGATCTGGTTGAACTTCGCCTCAAGCTCCTTCAGCAACGTTGGCGTGGCGGTTTGATCAGCAATATGCTTTTCAATTTCTTCGCAAACGGCCTGTTTGGCTTTCAGGTTCTCAAG
>CAZHQP010000241.1:3641-4883 GCA_964534735.1 uncultured Roseivirgaceae bacterium | reverse complement strand
ATTGTTGTACATAACAATGACATCTATGTTTCGGGCTATCTGTTTGAATACATGAACGGACCATCAACGCCAATTTACGTAACGCCTGTATACTGGAAGAATGGCGAGATGATTACATTGTCGTTACCGGAGGGGGAGTTTAAATGGGGTTACACAACCGGCATCAGTGTTGAAAATGGGCAGGTATACGTTGCCGGTTCCAAGCGCAAGCTGAACTATAGGGGAACCGATTTCATGTCAACACCTGTTACCTGGAAGAACGGAACATTGATTGACCTCCCCATCCGGCCCGGCTCCACGACAAGCTATGCGTATGGTATGGCAATAGAGAATGGGCATACCTATACGCTTGAGAAATCCGGATCAGATTCAGATGAAAACAGTCACTTTGGGTACTGGAGCGATCTGGGCTGGATTGATTTGAATGTTTCTTTAAAGTCAAACAGTTTTCTGATTGCCGCCTCCCAGCCGGTCGTAGAAAATGGTGACTTTTATTTTCTGCCACATACCGGGGCGAACCGTTATTTTAAGAATAATATGGAAGTCAGGCTTTCAGGAAATGTTCGGGAACTTTACGGACTGGATGAGGATCGTGATACACACCCGGTAATGGAAATGCCGGAAACAATGGGTGAATGGCGAACGTCATGACCTGAACCTGAATGATGTTGCCTGGTGTATCGTGGCGCAAAAGAGAAACTAGCAACAGGTAATAAACACTAATAAAACAAAAGAGTGATGATTGAAAGGTCATCACTCTTTTGTTTTATGCTGCGGTAGGAGGTGTATTCGCATACTCACCGGGTGTTACCCCATACTTCTTCCGGAAACGCTTCGCGAAATACGAATGCTCGTTAAAGCCCACCGAATAACTGATCTGGGTTAATGTATCTGCTTTTTGCCGGATCAATTCCGCTGCGCGTTGTAACCGCACATTCGTAATGAGTTCATTGGGGGAAACTTCCAGTAATCCTTTAACCTTCCTGAAAAGTTGTGTCCGGCTCAGGCACATCTCATCCGCAAGTTGCTCCACACTAAACGAAGAGATCCCCAGGTTTTTTTCAATCACCTCCATTAAGCGACCCAGAAACTTTTCATCCATCGAGCGTTCGGCTGGCCGTGCAGGGAGTAAAGTCTGCAGCGTTGGCATGGTGGAAGGTGTTTCGAGTTGCTGCCGGTATTTCGCGGCAAGCTTCTTCCGGATGTCAATCAGGTTAATCATTCTCACCTGTAACTCTTCTG
>CAZHQP010000241.1:0-3631 GCA_964534735.1 uncultured Roseivirgaceae bacterium | reverse complement strand
CCCATCCGCAAGCCATCCAGCCGGGACTCACTATCAGCCTTCGCGGTGAGAAGTATTACCGGGATGTGACTTGTTCGTTCATCCGATTTGATTTTTTCGGTTAACGCTAATCCATCCATGTGAGGCATCATCACGTCCGATACGACCAGGTCGGGTACGTGCTCAATAGCCAGGTCCAAACCTTCACGGCCGTCCTGGGCCATCAGCACATGATATTGTTCGCGAAAATTTGATGCAATGAATTCACGCAGTTCCGGGTTGTCTTCAACGATCAATATGGTATGCGCATGCTGAAGATCCTCAACAACCGACATGCCTTCACCCGTTGTTTCCGGCATTTCCATTACCGGGTGTGTATCACGATCCTCATCCAGCGATGAGGCAAGGATAAGTGCATCAGGAAGGCGTTCACGAACTACCGGAAGTGTGATCCGGATAGTTGTTCCTTTCCCGGATGCACTCGTCAGGCTGATTGTTCCGGTATGAAGTTTAACAAGCTCCTGAACAAGCGATAGCCCCAGGCCCGTGCCGGGTTGGCCATCATCTGCAGTATTTTTGGATTGATAGAAAGGAGAAAAAACATGCTTAAGATCGTCTTCATGAATACCTTTCCCGGTGTCGGTCAGCAAAATAATCAGCCCTTCCGGATCGGACGTAGTAATGTTCAAATCAATACGTTCGTTACGGGGCGTAAACTTAAAAGCATTGAACAGGATGTTGGAGATAATTTTCTCCAGTTTGTCACGATCATACCAGGCTTCTTCCGAATGGATAGCAATCGTTTTATTGAATTCGATTTCTTTAGTCTCGGCAAGTGAATCAAATGAAGAAGTCAGAATTTTCAGGAAGTTCTCCAGTTTTCCCTGCTGTAACACTAACTTCATTTTCCTGACTTCAAGCTTGGATAAGTCAAGCAATTGATTGATCAGGTCAAGCAAACGCTGGGCGTTCCGCCTGATGAGCATAAAATCCTTTTTATCTTCCCGGGTTAACCCTGCTTCTTTGAGTTTGCGTTCAATGGGAGCAAGGATAAGCGATAACGGTGTTCTGAATTCATGCGAGATATTGGCAAAGAACCGGGACTTTAACTGATCTGTTTCTGTGAGCTTTAAATTCAACTGGCGCTGCGTGTCTAGCAGTAGTCTGGCTTTCTGGTTGCGCGATTGCTGTAACCGGTAAATGATAATCAGTGAGGCAAGCAATACAAGGGTGCCAACAACAAGAAATGTAATCCAGGCATGCGTCATTTTTTTTTGCTCGGTTAACAATTCAATTGCCTGCTCTTTCTTTTTTTGTTCCAAACGCTGTTCTAATTCAACAATTTTTCGGGTTGTCATGATACTGTCGCGAAGCACGTAATAGCTGTTCATGTACAAAATGGCATTATCCGCATCGCCTTTACTCAGGTAGGTGTCTGACAGTAATGCATACGTTGTCATAATCAGCCGCTTGAACTTAAGTTCCCGTGAAATGCGTAAGGCTTGTTTTATCATTTTCTCTGCTTCAGGATACTTCTTTTGAAACATATAGTTTCTTCCGATGCCGGTCATGATGCCGGCCTCAACAGCTTTGTTACGGGCTTCATGCGCCATCGATAATCCTTGCTGATGGTAGTATAAAGCTTTTTCAAGCTCCTGAGCTTCCAGGTAGATATCGCCAATGTTCCCGAGTACGCCACAGGCATGAACGAGCGAAGTTTTGTGTTCGTGATAGATTTGGAGCGCCTGGAAAAAGAACTTGAGGGAGATAGTGGTATCGGCAGGATTTCGATTGCGCGCAAGAATTCCATTCAGGTTATCGCACCGGACCACCAGGTCCCAATCTTCAAGTTCCAACGCTAATGCCCGGGCCTTGTCTACATATTCCTGTGCAATGTCTACTTCCAGCTGGTCACGATAATTGAATGCGAGCATCCGATAACTTTCTGCGATTACTTCTTTATTGCCTGATTGCTGCCCCAGCTCGATGGCATGCAATGCGCTCTCCACGGATTGGGCCATTAACCCCATGGCCCATTGGCAATGTGATCGTCTGAAGTAGCCCATGGCTGCGCCCCGTACGTCCTGAACGCTTTCTGCTATCTCAATAGCTTTGTTCGCATACAACAGTGAGCTGTCGAAATCACTCCATTGGTAGTAATAACTTAGTGCATTGTATCCGTCTGCCGAAGGCTTTGTGGCTACTTTACTCAGCAACTGACGGGCTTCTGGCGACTGGCCATAACCTGCTCCGGCCAGTAAAATAAACATCACTGTCAACCGGGTATTTGCTGTAACGAGGTGTTTGAGTTTGGAAATTAATGTATTCATTATGGGGTATTAAGAATCATGAGTTATAATTTGTGTAAGAAATGCGTGAACTGTTCAAAACAGCGATCCCGGATTTCCAGGCGGTCGCGTTTTGGATAAATTCGCATTCTGTTCCGGAGTGCAAGCGAACACATACCATGCATGTAACTCCAAATCGAAAAGGATAGTACGCGCGTATCAACCTGTTGAAAGCGGCCTGAGGCCTTGCACGCTTCAATAGTCCTGGTCAATTGTCCATATGTGTGGGAGCCTTCCTTCCAGTCTGTTGCATTTTCATTAAACGAGGGAGATTCGGCAATGAACATAATCGTATAATACCGATCGAACCGAACACTGAACTCGAGGTATTTTCGTGCCAACGCGATTAATCGTTCAAATGGATCAACCACGGCCTCAACCTCAAGTGTATACGTATTGAATGCTTTAAATGCTTCACCCTGCAAGGCATAGAAAATTTCATTCTTATCCCGGAAATAGCGGTAGATAATGGCAGGGCTGTACTCGATCACATCGGCAATGCTTCGGATACTGACCGATTCAAATCCCCGTTTCAGGAACAACGTATGTGCTGCCTGTAATATCATAGTTTTCATTTCCTGGCGTTCGCGCGCCTTTCGTTCTTGGACACCCATTTGTAACGATGCGTTTAGTACGATTAATATCTAAACAGCGTTCAGCAAATATCACCGTGTTCAGTGAAGGTTCTCAAAAACACCCGGTAATTGCAACGAGAGTACAGCGAAAAGCGACAAAAATCCATACTGTTCCGGGAGCTGACCACCGCCAGCCAATTTCTGCGTGCATCATTTATATCGCGCAATGCAACAAACGTCAGCCCTGTCAAACCTGTCTGTATCGGAATTTTGCGCCAGTATGTTTCTGATAAAACCCCGGGCATTTCTGCTCTGCCTTACATGTTGCTTACACGCAGGTGTATTTGCCCAAACGCTCACCATTTCAGCCACTGAGTTTAAAGCGGGCAAATTGATTGTCCGTTACACGTTGGCAGATTCGGTAGAAGGCCGTTCCTATATCATCCGAATGTATTCATCGGCCGATAGTTATCGGTCGCCCCTTGCCAGGGTGGCAGGCGATGTAGGTATTGATATCCGGCCCGGAATGAATAAAACAATCGAGTGGGACCTTACACATGAACTGACTTCTGTTTTCCAGGGCCCGCTTGCGGTTGAAGTAAAGGCACGTGTTTTTATTCCGTTTATCAACACAGCCAGCATTGATAAATACAAAGTTTTTAAACGCAGTCGTAACTATAATCTCACCTGGACAGGTGGGTCTTCACAAAACGTTCTTGATTTCGATTT
>CAZHQP010000240.1:244-4884 GCA_964534735.1 uncultured Roseivirgaceae bacterium | reverse complement strand
CATCCGATCACATTCATCAATAAGCTCTTTACCATCATGCCGGCAGATGGCTTGGCATCAGTTGGGACTTTCATTTCTTCCATCCAAGGTTTTTTGAAAATAACGCTGTACCATAGAAATCCGATAAAGAAGTTTGCTACCGTGGCCACGATGATGGCGGTGTAGCTGAGGTTTAAATCTTGCATAGTGTTCTGAGGTTAAGGGATAGAAAGATACGCCACTTTAAATTAAGTAACACGATTGTTTGTAAGTGTAAGACAGTGTCGCTAATGAGATGCGAGACCTGGCAATATTTTAATCGAATCACTCAAATCCGCCAATTTCTTTAAATCCGGCAGAAAATGGTGTGAAAACTTGATGATTGGGCGCTCTCAAGCGGACAAAAGAAAAACTTTCATTGTCCGCTTTTTTATGCTCACACTTTACTGTAAGTCAATTAAATATGAGATGATTTTAGCATGCTATGATTTTAGCATGCTAAATGAGATTCGATTGATCTGCAATTTGAGAACCTCTCTGATTTCGTTTTAAGATAGCCCTAACCTGAATCGGACTATGTATTTGATGGCTCTCAGACGTTGACTTTTTCCTCTTAAATCACCTTTAAGGCAATTTATACGATCAGGCTGCCTTGATCTTTACTCTGCGTAAATTTTATTAACACGGGTAGATTATTAATACAGGTTAACGCTGCACGTTCACCACAGCGTTCATCGTTACTTTAGCCTTAACCGAATTTGAGATCAGGCAGTTAGCCTCCGATTTTTGCAAAACCCGGAGTGCGCGGTCGCGGTCTTTCTCATCGCGAATCGTTACAACCGGTTCAAGCATGACTTCCGACATCATGAATTTGCCCTCAATCTGTTCCAGCTTTCCTTTCGCTCCGCATTCGAACGAGATGAAATCCAGTTTCGAATTTTCCGCTACCGCGAGAAAGGTTGTCATCAGGCAACTGCTTACCGCTGCCGTAAACAAATGCTCCGGCGACCAGATGCCCGGCATACCTTTCGGAAACTCCGGTGGCGTGGCTACCTCAATACACCCATCGCCCGCATTAACGCTTTTCAATTCAGGTGAACACATAATGCCTTTGCGATCGTTACGCCATGCGATGTTGACAGTGTAAAGATGAGCATCCATAGTGTGAAATTTAGATTTTGTTCGTCAGGCTGATCCAGCCACCACCATTATAAACGGCCTGGTATCCATTGCCGGTCAGCAATGTCTTGGCCATGCCGCTTCGCATTCCGGAAGCACAGCACGTAATGATCGGTTTGTTTTTATCAGGCAACCGGCTGAGATTATTCTTCAATTGATCTACCGGAATGTTGATCGATCCCTTGATGTGACCACCACTGTATTCGCCTTTTGAGCGAACATCCAGGATAATTGCGCCGTCCTTTACAAGTTGAGCGTAGTCAACCGATTTAATGCCGAGCATTCCTTTAATTACATCGATCATGCAGAAAGTTATTTTTTGTCGGTAAGTTTTTTGCGAAGCGTATTCAGTCCGAAAGGCAGATAAAGAGGGCAGAAGCTGATAAGACTGGTAAGCAGAAATATAACCGATGCAACAATCAGGATAATTCCCAGTGTACCGGTTATTGTGCCGGTGGCATACAAGGCAATCATTGCAAGGGCTAAAATGGTGCGGATTACGCGATCGGCAATTCCCATGTTCTTTTTCATAGCTATTGTTTTTTGTGTAAAGTTGAATCTGGCGGCTCCGATATTCTGTAACCAAAGTCACCAATGTCAGAAATAGTTCGTTAGCAAAGCTAACCCTTCGTTTTTTGAGCGATCCTGATGAAAATCAGGCTAAACTTTGACTTTTCAGCAACTTTCACCCTTTTCAACCCCAGCCTTTTCGAGGATAGTTTCCAGCGGGCAAAATCTTGTAACCGATGACTGTAGCAGGTTGACGGCAACGAAAGCTGCCACGAGCAGCCAGGCGATGTCGATAAAATATGCCAGTAAGATGCTCGTAAGAACCAGCGTTCCGGCAACTCCTCTAATAATTCGTTCTCTCATATTGTATCCAATTGTTTTTTAAAGTTCGTAGCTTGATTTTTCCACCGGCACCATAAAGGCCCGGACAGGAAAACCTGTTGTATGTATTTCGTTGTAGTCGCGAATCAGTTGCAAGGCACGTATTGCATTCGATTCGCTGGTGAAACTGAACAGGAAAACAGAGTTGTATTCATCACGTGAACGTGCAAACCAGCTTGCGAGCAAATTTTCATCGCGGGTGTTTTTGAAGCCCGTGGTTTCTGTCGCGCTGAATACCGTGATGCCGGCCCGTTCCAGTATCCTGGCAACTTCAGCCTGATGCTCCTTCAGGCTGGTAACAAATAGAAGTTTCATGGCTTAGAGTTTTGTTTTTTGATTACGCATCATTCTGAAATAAATCAAAGGCACTACCAGCAGGGTCAGGAACGTGGATGTAATAGTTCCACCCATCAGTGAGATGGCAAGACCCTGGAAGATTGGATCGAACAGGATAATCACGGCACCTAATACCACAGCGCCTGCTGTTAACAGAATAGGAGTGGTGCGTACGGCGCCTGCTTCAATAATTGCCTGCTTGATCGGAATACCTTCCTCAAGACGAATGTTAATAAAGTCGATCAGCAAAACAGAGTTTCGTACCATCACCCCGGCCAATGCAATAAACCCGATCATGGAGGTGGCGGTAAAGTATGCACCGAGCATCCAATGGCCGAGAACAATTCCAATCAGCGAAAGCGGAATTGCGGCAAGCATGACAATAGGAACACTGAAATTCTGGAACCACCCTACGATGAGAATGTAGATCAGCACAATCACCACCGCAAAGGCAATTCCGAGATCGCGAAAAACTTCATACGTTATTTGCCATTCTCCATCCCATTTTAGCGTAAAGTTGTCTTCAAACTCGGGTTGATGATTAAACGATTCTTCGAGTGTATATCCTGCCGGCAAGGAAATCTCTTTTAGCCTGTCTGATACATCAAAGATTGCGTAAGCCGGGCTCTCCAGATCTCCGGCCAGGTCGGCCAAAACAAATACAACGCGTTTTTGATTTTTGCGATAGATGCTTTTCTCCTTAATGCCTTTGTGGATTGTTACCAAATCGCCAACAGCCACCGGGTTACCGAGCCTATTCATCACATGCACATTCCGCAATTCCCCAAGGGTAGATTTTTCATTATCACTCAGCCGCAGTACAATATTTATCGGGTCAAAAGACACCGGATTATGAAGGATGCCTGCTGGCATATTCGATAGCGCAGCCTGAAGTACAGCCGTTACCTGCGCAGGAGCAACGCCCAGACTCAGTGCTTTATCTTTGTCAATTTCAAATGTATACTCGGTTTGATCGGCTTCTGCCATCCAGTCGACATCAACTACACCTTCAGTTTTGGCAATGAGTGTTTTTACCTGATCGGCAATGGCCAGCTGCTGCTGATAGTCCGGTCCGTAGATTTCAGCTACCAGCGTTGAAAGCACGGGTGGTCCCGGTGGGACTTCTACCAGCTTTACATTTGCATGGTATTTTGTCGCAATCTCCTGAATGCGGGGTCGTAACTGCTTGGCGATGTCGTGACTTTGCAGACTCCTGTCTTTTTTATGAACAAGATTAACCTGAATGTCGGCAACATGTTCACCGGAACGCAGATCATAGTGCCTTACGAGACCATTGAAACTGATGGGGCCTGCAGTACCTACGTAGCCTTGGTAATTGCGAATCAGGGGCTGTGTTGCGAGGTACTGTGAGATCTCGCGTGTAACGACTGCCGTTCGTTCGAGCGAAGTACCTTCGGGCATGTCGATCACTACCTGGAGTTCATTTTTGTTGTCGAACGGAAGCATTTTTACGGCCACCCACTTGGTATAGAAAAATGATACGGAGATCAGCAGAATGACAACCGTTCCGAGAATAAATGTCCAGCGCTTCCAGCGCGTTTCAAGCATCGGGTTGATAAAGGCTTTATAGATTTTATAAATCTTCGATTCTTCCAGGGTGAGATGACCTTTTTCACCGTGTGATTCTTTTTCCCGCAGAAAGAGATATCCCAGGTAGGGGGTAAGCGTGAGCGCAACAACAAGCGAAAGCAACATGGCAATACTTGCACCAATCGGCATGGGACTCATGTATGGACCCATCATTCCGGAAACAAAAGCCATCGGAAGCACTGCTGCGATAACGGTAAACGTAGCGAGTATGGTTGGATTGCCAACTTCATTGATTGCAAATATGGCAGCTTGTAAAAACGGTAACCTTTTCATTCTGAAATGGCGATGCATGTTTTCAGCAATGATGATTGAATCATCCACCACGATACCTGTAATGAAAACCAGGGCGAATAGCGTAATGCGGTTAAGCGTATAATCGAGAAAATAGTAACTGAACAACGTCAGTGCGAACGTAACCGGGACGGAAAGGAACACAACGAGCCCTCCGCGCCACCCCATGGCAAGCATCACGAACGCAGTTACCGCCAGGATTGCCACAAATAGATGAAGCAGGAGCTCCGATACTTTTTCTGATGCTGTTTCACCATAATTACGTGTTTCTGAAACCTGTACCTCGGCCGGAATAATTTCTGTTTTCAGATGTTCAACTTTCTCGAGAATCCGGCGCGAAAGTTTCATAGCGT
>CAZHQP010000240.1:0-230 GCA_964534735.1 uncultured Roseivirgaceae bacterium | reverse complement strand
AACAGCAGGATATTCAGAAGGAAAGTCGTTGTGTCTGCCATCTTCTTTACCATATCCAAAGAATACGTATTGAACAGGGGTTTCCGGACCATCTTCCACCTGGGCAACTTGTTTCAGGTACACGGGTTGATCGTTGTTAGCGCCCACAATTGCATCACTTAAATCTTCAGCTGATGCGAAGTAGCTTCCGGTCTCTACCGAGAAGGCCGAATCCCTGGAAATGAAACGTC
>CAZHQP010000239.1:0-4890 GCA_964534735.1 uncultured Roseivirgaceae bacterium | reverse complement strand
CACGGTTTTCAAAAACAAATGCGAGCGGATCATTTACACCATTGAAGCTGGAGTAATTTTCAATACCGGTCAGCACCAATGCGATCAGAACATAAAGTCCTGTGCAAATTAAAAGCGAATAGATCATCCCTCGCGGAATATCGCGTTGTGGATTTTTACATTCTTCTGCTGTTGTCGATATGGCATCAAATCCGATGTAGGCATAAAAAACTGCCGACACTCCTTTTAATACACCTTCAAAACGATTCGGAAGAAAGGGCGTCCAGTTATTGACATCAACAAAAAATGCACCGGCTATGATTACGAAAATGATTACTGCCACTTTGAAAATCACCATGTAGTTGGCAGAGTTTTTACTTTCCTTGATGCCAATATAGGCGAGCCACGTAACAAGGCCGACTATAATGAAAGCCGGAAGATTAAAGAATATATGATTGCCTCCGATAACCGGAGCACTGTTCCACGCATTAATCGCAAACTCGTATTTCTTAACATCAGCAACATTGGAAAAATCTCCGGCACTCATAAACGCTGTTGCCTGATTAAACGCTTCACGCGCTGTGGTGCCGTCAACCAGCATCCAGTCGGGCAGATGAATATTAAAAATGTGAACAAGAAGATTATTAAAATATGTACTCCATGAAATTGCCACAACAATATTTCCGATTGCATACTCAAGAATCAGCGCCCAACCAATAATCCACGCAATGATCTCTCCGAAAACAACATACGAATAGGTATAAGCACTGCCTGACACAGGAACCCGGCTTGCAAACTCTGCATAGCACAGTGCAGAAAATCCGCACGTAACAGCTGTGATTATGAATAAAAGGGAGACTCCCGGTCCGCCATTAAAAGCAGCCTGCCCAATCGTAGAGAATACTCCGGCACCAATAACCGCTGCAATCCCCATGGCGGTAAGGTCCCTAACCCCAAGCACTTTATTAAGCCCGTGGCCATGACCATCAGGAATGACATTTGAAATGGGTTTCTTTCGGAAGACAGAGCCGGCCATGGTTTGAGGTTTAAGAGCGGTAAAGTAAGAAAATTTGGATCAGGATGTACGGATTATAGGATTTACAGTATGATTCTTACACAAACCCGCGCATGGAAAACCATCCGGATGTCTTTTGCCAGCCGGAAGTCGTTTATATTTGCGCTTTCTGAAAATGAGCGGTACGAATCCAGGTAAAACAATTTCTCACGAAGAGATCAATGCGCTTCCCCTGAAGGCGTTCATGGGGCAGATTGTGCTGATCACAAAATCAGAACAGCTTCCGGAGGTGTTCGCTGAAATTCAAAAGCATGATGTTGTGGGGTTCGATACAGAAACCAAGCCGGCATTTGTTAAAGGTCAGGTTTTTAAAGTAGCACTGCTTCAGCTGGCCATTCCCGGAAAAGTGTTTTTGATCCGACTCAATCAAACAGGCTTCACACCTGAGATCGCTGCCTTCTTCGAAAAGGAAAATGTAATTAAAGCGGGTGTAGGATTGCGCGATGATATTAAAACATTAGCCCGCCTGGGGAAATTTAATCCTGCAGGCTTTGCCGAGCTTTCAACTATGGCGCGTGAAACCGGGCTTGAAGTGGAGAGCGTAAAAAAACTAACCGCGTTATTGCTGGGCTTCAGAATTTCGAAAGGCGCACAAACATCCAACTGGGAAGCGGAACAGCTTAATGAAAAACAAATTGTTTATGCCGCTACCGATGCATGGGTTTGTTTGGAGATTTATAAGAAGCTTAAAAATGACATTAGGGATTAGGCATTAGTGCTATAGCCTAAATGCCTAATTCCCAATGCCGAAAAATTATTCCTTCTTGGTAGTGCCTTTTCCGGAGATTGAGTTTCTCATATCCGTATCCGACTGTACGTTTTGCATTTTATAGTAATCCATAACTCCGAGATTACCTTTAATGAATGCTTCTGCCATCGCTTTCGGAATTTCAGCTTCAGCCTGAATTACGTTTGCACGGGCTTCCTGCGCTTTCGCGATCATCTCCTGCTCTAGTGCAACCGCCATCGCTCTTCTTTCTTCCGCTTTAGCTTCCGCAACTTTCAAGTCGGCTGTAGCCTGATCAATCTGAAGCTTCGCACCAATGTTAGCGCCCACATCTACGTCTGCAATATCAATGGAAAGAATTTCAAATGCTGTTCCGGCATCTAAACCGCGTGACAGGACAAGTTTTGAAATCTTATCCGGGCTTTCCAGCACTTCTTTGTGCGATTTGGCAGAACCAATGGACGATACAATACCTTCCCCCACACGGGCTAGGATGGTATCTTCACCTGCACCACCCACAAGTTGGGCGATGCTCGCACGCACCGTTACGCGGGCAACTGCGATCAATTGAATACCATCAGAAGCAACCGCAGCCACTTTAGGAGTTGTAATAACTTTAGGGTTAACCGAGATCTGTACGGCCTGAAATACATCACGTCCGGCAAGATCAATTGCTGTTGCCTGCTTAAACTCAAGATGAATGTTTGCCTTATCAGCAGAGATTAATGCGCGGATTACGTTCGGCACATTACCACCTGCTAGGTAGTGAGTTTCCAATTCATTTGAAGTTAATTTCAAACCCGCTTTTGTAGCGGTGATTAACGAATCAACGATAACGCGCGGTGGAACTTTACGAATACGCATGAACACAAGCTCCACCAATCCCACACGGACACCTGAGAACAGGGCCGTGATCCAGAGATTGACCGGAACGAAATACAGAAAAATGAAAAACAGGATTATCCCTGCAAAAACTATTACTAAAAGAGCTACGCCATCCATAAGTTTAGGTGTTAGGTATCGGGGTTATTGAATTGGTTCTACTAAAATATCGTTCATCCGGATTTTAACAATCCGTATCTTAATGGCGTTCGAGACATATTCGCCACTTGTCTTTACCTCAAAAATTTTTCCGTGAAAATCTGCCGTACCGATCGGGCGCAAAGCAGAAACAGTAATCCCTTCCTCACCTTCATTTAAATGTGAAGTCAGGCCTTCGTTTACTTTACTTTTAATGGCCGATTTGTTGGAGAGTTTATTCCAGGCTCCATTTCTAAAGCTGAGATAAAGTGCTGCTCCGGTTGCTACTCCCGTTCCCAGCAGTACATAAAAACCCGTGTCGTTACCATATTGTTTGTAGGCAAATACAACTCCGGCAATCATAAAAATTGCCCCCAGCAAGCCCACCACGGTTGTTCCCGGAATAAAAACAACTTCCGCGATAATCAACACGATACCAGCCACAATAAGCGCTGCAATAATCAACCACATAAGCCAACAATTTTAGGGGAATCAAAAATACACAATTTGCCGATCAGTATGCCTGTGCAAAAAGCACCCTTTTTGAGGAGGGTTTACCGGAATACACACAAACTCCGCTTTCTTCCACGGCATCCAGCGGAATGCAACGGATGGTTGCTTTGGTTTCCTCCTTGATAGCAGCTTCGGTTTCTTTTGTTCCATCCCAATGCGCCAGGATAAATCCGCCTTTTTCGTTCATTACCTTCTTGAAGTCAGCAAAATTATCTACCCGCGTGGTCATGTCTTCACGAAGCTTAAGCGCTTTCTGATGGATATTTTTCTGAATATCGTCAAGCAGCAAGAGTACATCGACTGCTACCGTGTCCATGTTCATTACTTTTTTCTCTTTTGTATCTCTGCGGGCAACTTCAACTGTTCCGTTCTCCAGATCGCGCGGCCCGATGGCCAACCGAACCGGAACTCCTTTCAATTCCCATTCAGCAAACTTAAAGCCCGGTTTATGTGTATCCCGACTGTCAAATTTCACGGTGATGTTATGCTTGCGAAGCTCAGTGCTGATCTCATTTACTTTAGCAGAGATTTTTTCAAACTCCTCATCGCTTTTAAAGATTGGCACGATCACCACGTGAATCGGTGCAAGCTTCGGAGGCAATACCAATCCATCATCATCGGAGTGCGCCATGATCAACGCACCCATCAATCGTGTACTTACACCCCATGAGGTCCCCCACACATATTCAAGCTTCCCGTCTTTACCCGCAAACTGAACATCAAATGCTTTGGCAAAATTTTGTCCGAGGAAATGTGATGTTCCTGCTTGTAAGGCTTTTCCATCCTGCATTAATCCTTCGATGCAATACGTATCAATTGCGCCAGGAAACTTTTCACCTTCTGATTTCTTTCCTTTTACAACAGGCAATGCCATATGGCGCTCAGCGAACTCGGCATAAACTTCCAGCATCTGCAACGTTTCTTTAACTGCTTCATCAGCTGTAGAATGCGCAGTATGGCCTTCCTGCCAGAGAAATTCTGCAGTTCTTAAAAATAACCGGGTGCGCATCTCCCAGCGCACAACATTTGCCCACTGGTTAATAAGAATTGGAAGATCGCGGTATGATTGAATCCACTTTTTATAGGCGTTCCAGATTACCGTTTCAGAAGTCGGACGAACAATAAGCTCTTCCTCCAGCCTGGCGTCCGGATCAACCACAACACTTTTACCATCTTCTGAAGTTTTCAGTCGGTAATGTGTTACGATAGCACACTCTTTCGCGAATCCTTCAACGTGACTGGCTTCTTTTGCCAGATAAGATTTAGGAATAAATAATGGAAAGTAGGCATTTACGTGGCCGGTGTCCTTGAACATCTTGTCGAGCGTACCCTGCATTTTCTCCCATATACTGTAACCATAGGGTTTAATTACCATGCACCCGCGCACATCCGAATGTTCAGCCAGGTCGGCTTTTTTTACTAATTCATTGTACCACTGCGAGTAATCTTCACTTCTGCTTGTTAATTCTTTGCCCATGATTGGTATAATTATTGCACTTTTTCGAACTATCCGGCAAATATAAAGCAGGAAGATTTGGAATAAAGGGCTTCGCTCAATTTAAGTAGTCTTTACCCT
>CAZHQP010000238.1:0-4901 GCA_964534735.1 uncultured Roseivirgaceae bacterium | reverse complement strand
CTGCTTTCAAGACCCGAGCTGGCAACCTGATATAATAAAGGCTGAAATGTATGGTGATTATACTTATCGAATAATACGGTTTCGCCTGCAAAGCCCCGAAGCGCCTTGGCAATTTCAAGGCCGGCAAAACCACCACCTACAATAATCACCCGCGGCTTACCGGAATCGGTAAGGTGTGTGTTCGCTGTAACTAACTTTTGCATGATGAAGAATAAGAGATATGTATTAACTAATACGTTGCTAAGGTAACGGGGTTTATTGTTTCTCAAAAAATAAACGTGATAACTTAATGATCCTATTGGCAACCTGACGACCCTATCGGCACTTGGTCATAAAACACTGAATATTCTGTTTGGACAAACGTTTTCGTGAGATAAAACTGTGTAGAAATTTTTTAGCCTATAAACACAAACATCACTGGTAAAACGCTTCATTTTTGTTTTGTCTGCCGTGGGAATTTTGGCGGAGGCAGGCAGGAAAGAGAAGCATTTGGCAGCCCGGGGCTGTCTCGCAAATTTGCCTTCCGGACGGGAAGTAAGAGGCGCAGTCAAGAAATTGAAAGAAAATCTGACACCCATGTTTGGAGAGTTGCCGTCATTCCGAGCGATGCGAATAATCCCTGAATACTTGCACTTTAATATGGGGATGCTTCGGCTAACGCCTCAGCATGACGGTTTTATTTATTATTTGCTTTACCACCGTAAAAATATTTATGCACTCCGCGCCTGTTGGCACAAAAAGGAACTGTATTTTTGTTTATTAATCCCTCAAGACTATGCTACGAAAATTATTTCCTGTGCTGTCATTAGCGGTCATTACCATGGCCTGCGATACTCAAGAAAAAGCCAAGCTGAAATCAGAAGTTGATTCACTTCGCAATGAATTGCAAACCTCTCAGCGCATGGCGAAAACCTTACAGGATGTCGGTACACTTATGGATTCCATTGATGCGAATCGTCAGCTGTTGCGCGTGAACATGGTAGAGGGCACTACCTACGATAACTATACCGCACGCATGAACGATCTGAACAATTATGTGCGCGAAACGGAAGATAAGATCTCGGACCTCGAAGCCCAGCTTAAAAAGTCGAAAGGCAATGCAAGTGCGTTTGCATCAACTATTAAGAAACTGAAAGCCGAGCTCGTTACAAAATCACAGGAAATCATTTTGCTTCAGGAGGAAGCCGAAAAGGTACGCAATGAAAATCAAAACCTGAGCGAAACAATCCGGCTGCAGGAAGAAGAACTCTCGGGTAAAGAGGAGGAGATCCGCATGAAGGAAGATGAGCTTGCGCAATCCGAGAATAAAATTCAGGAAATGATTCTTAAGTCTAAGCTGAGTGAAGCAGATGCATATTTTAAAGAAGCACAGGCTGTTGAAGAAACGGCTAACCGCACAAAGCTGGCTCCGAAAAAGAAAAAAGCATCTATCCGTCAGGCAATTGATTTATACAAAAAAGCATTGTCCTTAGGGAAGGGAGAAGCAAAAGCAAAAATTGATGAGCTTGAGAAGAAACTTTAATGTTTATAAAATTTTATAAGGAAGCCGGTTAAGCCGGCTTTTTTTATTGCTGGTTGTTTATGCGGATTCAGTAAAAATCTCGCTGTGACCAACTTAGCAAGCCTTTCGGCTGTTAATCGCCCTAATTTCCTGAATCCCAAGACTTATTTTAACTTTACGGGCTTAATTCCGCCCATGGCCTTTGAGATATTTCTCACAATTTTCCTCGTTTTAGCAAATGGTTTTTTCGTAGCAGCTGAGTTTGCCATTGTAAAAGTTCGGGCTTCTCAAATTGCCTTGGAGAAGAAAAGCTTGTCTAAAAAATGGACGCTGCACATTGTCGATCATTTGGATGGATACCTGGCAGCAACCCAACTGGGTATTACCCTTGCCAGTCTTGGACTGGGCTGGGTTGGTGAGGATGTTGTCTCCAAGCTTATCCTGAGTGCCGTTAATTCGATGGGCTTCGAGCTGAGCGAATCCGTTGCGCATGGTATAGCAGTTCCTGTTGCGTTTACTGTGCTTACCATTATGCACATTGTTTTTGGCGAACTGGCTCCTAAAACATTAGCGATCCGGTATCCTGCATCAACATCTATGCGGGTATCCATTGCACTGCAGATATTCTATTACATTTTCCGGCCATTCATCTGGTTGTTAAACGGTATGGCCAATCTGTTTCTCAGACTTTTTGGAATCAAGCCGATGGGTGAGCAGGATATCCACTCCGAAGATGAACTTAAACTGATTATTGCAGAGAGTGAAGAAGGTGGTGCGATTGAACCATCCGAACGAGAACTGATCCAGAATGTTTTTGATTTTGATGACCGTGTGGTCCGTCAGGTAATGGTTCCGCGAATGAAGATCAGTGCCATCAAGGCTGAAGTAACCGTGCGCGAAGCAATGGACATTGTGCTGAAAGAAGGTTACTCACGCTACCCGCTTTATGATGTTTCACTCGATGAGATTGTCGGGGTGGTTTTTGCGAAAGATATTATCCGCGCCTACGTTACCAATGAGCAGAGCAGCAAGAACCAAACCCTTCGTGATGTGATGCGTTCGGTACAATATGTTCCGGAGACGATGCCAATCGATGCCCTGCTGCGCGACTTTCAGAAAAAGAAGATCCAGATGGCAATTGTGGTAAGTGAGTTTGGCGGAACAATTGGCCTGGTTACGCTGGAAGATATTCTTGAAGAGCTGGTGGGGGATATCCAGGACGAGCACGATCATGAGGTGCAGATTGTTACCACAATTGATAAGCAGATTTATCAGGTAGTGGCCCAATCACCCCTTTATGATATTAATAAACTGTTGCCGGAACCTTTCCCGGAATCGGATGAATATGAAACACTGGCGGGCTTGCTTACCTACAACCGCGCATCGTTAAAAGAAGGCGAGGAGTTTACCTTATTCAATTACAAGATCAGGGTGCTCAAGTTGGTAAAAACAATTCCGGAACTGGTGGAGGTGAAGCTGGAAGGTGATGCCGATAACGGCTAAAACCATTTCTTTCGCTTAAAATAGTAAACCATCCCGATCGTTACGATTGCCATAAATCCAAGTACAGCAGGATAGCCGTATTCCCAGTCAATCTCCGGCATAAACTTGAAGTTCATTCCGTAAACCCCGGCAATAAACGACAGCGGAATGAAGATGGTTGTAATGATCGTTAGCAATTTCATTACCTCGTTCATGCGATTATTCATCGTGTTCATGTGAATATCCAGCAAGCTGGAGGTAAGATCTTTATAGGTTTCCAGTGAGTCGATTACGTGGACAGTATGATCATACACATCCGAGAAGTAGCGCATGTTTTCTTCCTGCACAAAGCTTGTTTCGCCTTTCATCACTTTGCTTAATGCTTCGCGCAATGGATACACAGCCTTTCTTAAAAAAATCAATTGCTTTTTAATACCCTGTATTTTGTGAAAGGCAGCCTCGGCAGAATCGCTGTAGATGCAATCTTCAATTTCATCCATCTGGGTGCCGATGTTATCGAGCACGGTATAATAATTATCTACAATGATGTCAATCAGCCGGTACATCAGGTAGTCGGCTTTCATCTTGCGCACTTTTCCCTGGTCAAGCTTGATCCGGTCACGGAACGCATCGAACAGATCACCTTCTTTTTCCTGGAAGGAAATCAGGTAATTGGTTCCGAGGATAAAGCTGATTTGCTCGTAATCGATCTTGTCGCCTTCAATGCGATACAGCATCTTGAGCGTAAAGAACAGATAATCTTCGTATTCCTCCGCTTTCGGACGCTGCTCGTTGATCACATCATCGAGCGTAAGCGCGTCAAAGCAAAAATGCGCCTGCAGTTTCTCAACAATGGAAAGATCGTTCATACCATCCATGTTAATCCAGTTAACACGTTCAGGTACAATTTTGGTCAACAGGTAATCGACAGAAACTGAATCTGTCCGTTCATACTGCTCACGATTGTATGAGATCAGTTCCAGGATAACCTTATCGTCTTTTCCGGGTTCTGTATGCATTATTTTCATGCCGCTGGGAATTCTTTCATATAAACCGTGCGGTATGGAATTTCAATACCCTGCACGTCAAATTCTTTCTTGATCGACTTGAATAAATCCGTCTTCACAATAAAACCGCTCCCCGGATCTTTCGCCCACACGTATGCCCTGAGCTGCTGTCCGGATTCTGTCAGGTTGATCAATCGAACGACAACCTTAGGCTCACCGTTTTTCTTTTCTTCGGCTGTACGATTGTCCATGCACTGAGGATGCTCTTCAGCAGTTTTTTGAATGATTGCCATCGCTTTATCCGTATCCGAAACGAAAGAGATGGTAAGCTCAACAAACACACAAACATTTTCATTGTTTAGTGTGGAGTTTATGATTGTTTCGTTATTGATCACGCTGTTTGGAATAACAATCAGCCGGTTTTCAAAATTCCGGATTACGGTATGCCGTAGCGTAATGTCTTCCACATCTCCCGTGTATAATTGTCCGATCTGAACACGATCGCCAACGCTGAATGGCCGGAAAATCACTAAGAATATTCCACTGATAATATTTGAGAAGGCCGACTGCGAAGCAAACCCGACAATGGCCGCCAGCACTCCGGCACTGGCCAGCAATGTGTTTCCATACGTACGCAACGCAGGAATCGAACGGAAAATTACCACGGTTGCGATCAGGTATATCACAAAGTCCGTAGCGTTCTTAAAAAACTTGTAGCGTGTATGATCAACCTTCAGCTTGAGCGCAGCTGACTTGACAAACCGGTCAACTGCAAACTTCAGGATACGGGAAACAATAATGGCCACGGCCAGCACGATGAGTGCAAACGCTACTGATTCCCAAAGGCTTCCTGCGGTTAATCCAAACATGGCAACCAATATACTGGGTTAACCCGATTTAACCTTGTGCGC
>CAZHQP010000237.1:0-4912 GCA_964534735.1 uncultured Roseivirgaceae bacterium | reverse complement strand
TCATGCGCGAAGAGATGGATGGCGATAAGGCAAAATCGACCGTTCTTCCGCTTTCCAAGTTTGGCCTGATGCAGATTACGCGCGAGCGGGTTCGGCCACAGGTAAACATCATCACCAAGGAAGTTTGCCCTACCTGCAACGGTACCGGTAAGATCACCGCATCAATTCTTGTTTCTGATTTGATTGAGAAAACATTGGATCATTTGCTGATCAAGCAAAACGAGAAGAGTTTGGTGCTTGCACTGCATCCGTATCTGCAGGCGTACTTTACAAAAGGGTTTATTTCACATCGCGTGAAGTGGTTTTTAAAGTACAAACGTTGGGTGAATATGGAAACGGATACTTCACTTGGTGTAACAGAGTTTAAATTCCTGAACAAGGAAGGCGAGGAGATTGCATTGAATGTATAGGTCTGTGTCGACACAGACCACGATTAAGTATTAATTGTAATTTAAGTTGATAATAATGAAAGTCCGGTGATGAGCCGGACTTTTTGTTTCTCGTCATACTGAGGCATGAGCCGAAGTATCTCATGTTCAGTGCAACGGATACAGGGGATGCTTCGCTATCGCTCAGCATGACGCACCTTAATAAGCTCTCTACTGCTTTGTCAAATCAGATTGATCGGGCGGAAGAACAATGAAAGGGGATGCCGCCTGGTGGATCTTAATCGCTTTGCGCGAAAGGATGATTGCCACAATCAACGAGATGGCAGCGCCAATCCAGATACCCGGAACAAACGTGATGAACAGGAAGTAATCATATAACCCGTGAAATACAGTTGCTGTAATCAGTGCGAGCAACGTGAAGTATAAGTTTTTTCTTCGGTTGAATTTAGCGAGCCCGATAAAATAGCCCATCAAAACAGCAAAGCATGCATGTGCCGGAACAGCAGTGAACATGCGCATGATACCGGTAGCCATACCGTATTGATAGACATACACAATGTTCTCCAATGTGGCAAAGCCCATCCCTACCATCACGGCATACACGATACCATCGAAGGGTTCATTGAAATTTTTATTTCTAAACAAAATAAAGCGAATGAAAATGAACTTGCTGAATTCTTCTACCAGTGCAACTTTAAAGAATGCATCGGCAAAAAGCTCGGCAGCATCCTCTTTGTTGATTGTGAGAATCTCCAGCGGCCAGCTAACGAGCAGCGTTACAAAGATGCTAAGCACACCATAGAAAAAGCTCATGAGCAAAAGTCCGAGCGGCTCGCGTTCGTGCTTGTCTTTCAGATAAATGTAAAGTGCAATGGCTGCACCCGGGGCCAGGGCTAATGCTAGGAGAAACATTAATAGTGAGTTTGGCTAATCGCCAGACAAGATAGTATTATTCAATTACTTCTTCGATCTCATCCATTTTGGCCTTTGAGAATTTTCCGGAAGTAGCGTAGACGATCTTGCCTTCTTTATCCAGCACGAAGAAATACGGAATGTCTTTTTTTTCGAAATCAAGCGCCTCCTTATAAGTCTTTAGCTCACCTTTATAAAACAAAATATAAGGCAACAGATTTGGATCGACATTCTTGAGTGCTTTTTTCTTTGCTGTTCCGGTAGCAGCAGCATTGATGCCCGTAAACATTGGCACGAAGTAAACATTTACGTCATACGAAAAACCTTCGAACAGACCACCTTTTTGTTTCTGAACAAATTTTTCAAAAATCGGTTGAAACCAGGTATTCAATTCATCTTCCGACTTTTTTGAATACGCTAACCCGAGCAATGTATATTTTCCGGCAACGCTTTGCGGTAATTCGACTTTTTTATCGTCAACCGTTTCTGCGGTCATGGTTGGGAAAGCTTTTCCTACGACCTGAGCCTTTAAAATGGATATCGTGCTCAAAAAAAGTAATGTAAGTACGAGTGCTTTTTTCATGCTTTTTGAAGTTATCATGAGGATTTAAATAACCATGTTTACCCGAATAACGTAAACAAATTTGTTTCCATTTTTATCATGACGGTAAAAGACCATTACGACCGCTATTTGGGCAATTTCTATTCGTGGACGGTTGGCGACTTTACCGAAAAGCAGGCTCTGCAGGAAAAATTCTTTCTTGAAAACGATGTAACCCCCCGCCTTTCTGGTGTTGCATTCGACCTGGGCAGCGGCCACGGCATTAATACTATTGCATTGGCTAATCTGGGTTTTTCGGTCCGTGCGATAGATTTTAACCAACAATTACTGGAAGAATTAAAAGAACGTATCGGGCATCGCACAATTGAAGCGGTTGATGCGCACTTGCTTGAATATTTGTATGCGGTTCGTTGCCGTCCTGAACTGATCGTTTGCATGGGCGATACATTAACGCATCTTTCAGGGCCGGACCAGGTGGAGGAACTGATCGCGTTAAGCTCACAAAAACTTGAGCGAGGCGGTAAGCTGATTGTTTCATATCGCGAACTGATGAATGAACTAACGAATGAAAAGCGTTTTGTTCTCGTAAACAGTGATGAAAACCGCATTCATTCATGCTATCTCGAGTATCTTCCGGGATTTGTGAAAGTATTTGATGTGCTGCTGGAACGTGAAGGCAATGCATGGAAACAAAGCGTAAGCTGGTACCCTAAATTGAGAATCGCGGTGTCACGAATTATTTCTTTGTTTGAAAAGTACGGTCTATCCCTGTTAAAGAAAGAAGTAATTCTGGGCATGACGAACCTTGTTGCAGTTAAGTAATACCCGCTATCTTGCAATGTATTTAACAGAAAGCTATGGCGTGGATCTATCTTGTAATCGCAGGGTTGTTTGAAGTAGGCTTTACCACAAGCCTTAAGTTCAGTAACAACTTCACCAACACAAAATGGTCTGTTGCATTTTTTGTGTGCATCTCGCTGAGCTTTCATTTTCTTAACCAGGCCATTCAAAAAATCCCGTTGGGTACCGCATATGCCGTATGGACGGGCATTGGTGCTGTGGGAACAGCGATCATCGGGATATTTTACTTCAGCGAGCCTTCTGATTTCTGGCGCGTGTTTTTTATTATGATGCTGATCGGATCAATCGTTGGCTTGAAACTGGTTTCTCATTGATTGCGAATTAACAAATACCCTTTAAAGCTTTCGAGAACATATTCATCATCATCTGAGCTCAAAGAGATTTCATCAAAGACAAGCAGACACATAGTTTCTTTGGAAGAACCTGATACAGTTAAATCGCGCATCATCCTATCCCGGCCACGTTCCTTATTGGCTTTCATTCTTTCGATAATCGGCTTGAGGCTAAACGTTGTTTCAGGAACAGAGTTGAACTTCAATAACAAGCTTTTTCCATCCCAGGAGTATTGACTGTTTTCTACGTACCAATTAACAGGCAGCAAGTAGTCATAATTACGGATTGTTATTGTATCATTTTTAGAATACGCATAATAGTTAGTTCGTCTTTGATTCAGAAAGGAATTCTTAACACCTAACAGCTCGCCTAACCTGTTTGACCACAAATAAGAATCTTTGTCAGACATTGATTTTTCCAAAGAGTCCACATCATACTTAGTTTTATTGCGAAACGACTGAAAACCCTCGCGATCAACCAGGAAGTCAATGATATTATCTGCCTGTGAAAAATCGTTACTGGATGTTGTATCGGGAAGGATAGTAAATTTTTCATTCTGATAGGCTCCATTTCTATCAAAAAGATTAGTTAGCTCATTCATCTGTGATCGAATGGAAACAGCTGTAGCGCTTTGTGGCCCCCAAACTGATAGCAAAGCAACAACGCATAAGCTAATTGGAATAACTTTTATGTTTTCTGAGCGGCTAATTAAAAAGTAAAGTGTTATTGCCGCCAGCCAAAAGCTTAGCACAAGTAAAATATAGCGGGGCTCTGTGATGCCGTATTCAAGAACGCGTGTAAAAATGGCAACCCCAAGCAGTGCAACCAGTGGAATCAAGAGCGTATAAAAAAGCTTTGAGAATGTTTCGATCCAACGGTTATCAGCTTCCTTGCGAATTGGATAAATGAGCAGGATGGATAAAATGCCATACACTGCGTACCCTATCACAAGTGAAGAAACAAACCCTTTTGGCAATGACCAGCTCACGATCAGTTTGCCTTCGTATGACAGCAGAATGGCGAAGTAAACTGTTGCAAGCGGTATGAGAACAAACTGAGTGAATATCTTCAATCCCCTGGGATATTCCTGATTGCCCTCGAGCTCTGACCAATCAGCAGGAATGCCCGCCAGGAAAAAAATAGTATTGAACATACCATATACAATCGCGGCCAGATATCCATAGGTTCTTTCATTGATTGAAGCATCGAATAGCTGATCGATACAAACTAATGCAATACAAAGTCCGCCAAACAAAACGGTACTGTACAATGCAGACAATAAAATGCGGAGGAAGAGACGCTTGTTATATTCCCAAAAGGCCCGGGTACTTCTGTCTCCATGAAAAGGAGCAAACGAAACCAGTAAATGAAATCCAACCACCAGAAAACCGTATCGGAATACATTGACTATTGATCGCATGGGATCCAGGAAGAAAAACAATCCAATAGTTAATGCGACAGCAACAATTCGTAAGATAATTCCATTTGTGCGCGAAACATTTTTTCGTTCTATAAATACCGATGCGGAAAGAAACAAGGTTAAGGCAAGTATGGATACCAGCATTAACCGAATCAGCAAGTCGGACAAATTTCGCTCTTCAAAACGATTATAGATGAGGTAAATGAACGAACCCGACCCAATTAAACTTACCAGAATCTCGAGGGGAAATCGTTTCAGTGTTTTTGAAAAACCTTCCTGAAGCTGTTGAAGTGAGGGTAGCTTAGCCATTCAATTGGAGTTAATAGAGTAAAAATAAAAAACCCCGGGATAAACCGGGGCTTTTTTAATAGCTAAGCTAAAAGTGCACTAAGCGTCTTTCCATTTAATCGTACAGCCGATTGCTTTTGTTTTTGT
>CAZHQP010000236.1:0-4915 GCA_964534735.1 uncultured Roseivirgaceae bacterium | reverse complement strand
GTCATCATCATGTGCCACGTGTGATTGCCGATCTTCGAATGGTGGAGATATCTGAATACAAAGACCTTCGGAGTATCGGGCATTTTTATCTGCCTGAACCTGATAAATGGAGAATGAATGATCAGGGTGCAGACTATGTATATACGGGTGCAAAACCGATTCCATTTATGCTTCCTAACGGATTAAAAGAGATCCGTGACTATAGTACCTGGCTATTATCAGATGATGTTAATAAGCTGCCCCTGTTTACAAAAGCCGAATATATCAATGCCGGCAAAAAGCATGGAGAAATAAACTTTATCAGGTTTTCAATTGATGAACTGGACACACCGTTTTTGAATTCATTACAGAATGATAGAACCGTGGTTGCTGTTATTCAAACCGATAATGCGCATGCCATGCCCGAGCTGAGAAGAATATTCTTTGAGCTGGTTGAGAATAATATTGACGTTCCGGTTTTGATTTATAAGACTTATCCGGCTACGGATGAAGACACCCTGCGCATTCACGCGGCAACCGATATAGGTGGCTTATACATTGATGGGTTTGGAGATGGAGTTATTTTAGGAGTGAGCACGGAGCTTCCCAAGGAAGAAGCCTTAAAGTGGATTGACATCAGCAATAAAACCTCCTTTGGTATCTTGCAGGCAACCCGTAACCGGATGTCGAAGACAGAATACATTTCCTGTCCGTCATGCGGCAGAACACTATTTGATCTGCAGGAAACAACTGCCATGATCCGGAAAAGAACAGATCATTTGAAAGGGATTAAGATTGGGATCATGGGGTGTATTGTTAACGGTCCCGGTGAGATGGCCGATGCGGATTACGGGTATGTAGGCTCGGGCCCGGGGAGAATAACGTTGTATAGAAGCAAAGATGTTGTGAAAAAAAATGTTCCGTCCAGTCAAGCTGTTGACGAGTTGATCACCATTATACGGGAAGATGGCAACTGGATTGACCCGGAACTCATTGAAAAATTTTAAGGGTATGGAAAAGGAAAAGAAAGGAAACAGGCTCCGCGAGTTCTTTAGCTTAGGTGAAGTAGGAGGCTATTTTTTCAGGAAAAAGGATTCCAATGCGCCTAAAAATCCGAGTATTAAGGCCATGCACATCATTAATAAAATTGCGATTTTGATGTTCCTGGTATGCCTGATCATCATTCTGAAACGTTATTTCTTCGGCTATTAGGCCATTTTCAGGCTTTTTAATGCAAGTTTTAGATAAACTAACGACTACTAAAAAATTGTCTGTCAGTGGGTTACAAGTTGATTTATTTTCGAATTACTTGTGGCTAAAATCACTATTTTTGCTTGAATTACCCCTATCATGACGAGGGCTTTAGTTGTTGTATTCGTGTTCTGTGCATTTCTGGTATCCTGTACCGAGAAATTGATATGCCCTGCGTATCAGAGCGCGTATATCTATGACAAAGAGTCTCTTCGCAAGAAATTCAGCTACTTCAACGAAGACTCTACTCCAAAGGTCTTAACGGCCAGCAAGAACAAATACCTGATTGCCGAACCCACTACGTATAAAAAGAAGGTCCGCAGCCTTCAAACCATTCCGATGAAATCGGTACAACCTGTTGTTCCTGATTCGCTGAAAGATGACGGGATGGATGCAGAGTTAAACCCGGATTCAGTTGGGCGTAATGTAAATGACAGTACAGCTGTTATCCGGATTGATACCCTGGGTACTGACAGTGTGTACATGATCTCTAAAGACAAGGAAGTACGCGTGTTGAAGTACAACCCGAATGCGCGCAAGTATTTTGTTGATACCATCGGGTTTAACACCGAGCAGGACAATTACATGTGGTATCTCAAAGATATTCTGGTACTTCCGGATGTTAAACTTGCCAAGTCGAAAGAAGAAGCTGCTAAAAAAGAATCTCAGAAAGATGCAACTAAGAAGAAAGGGTTGCGTGGCTTTTTCAGTAAGCTCTTCAAGAAAAAGGATAAGTCGAGCCTGGTACAGGATTCAAACCAAAACGTTAAGACGGAGGAAGATTACGGGTACGATGATTTTGAAGGTAAGCCGAAAGATTCAACAAGCGTCAATCAGCCTGCTGCACAAATCAAACCTGAGCCTAAGAAGAAGGGAATCTTCTCTTTCCTGAAGAAGAATAAAAAAGAGCCTAAGAAAAAGGAAAAAGAGCAGGCGCCTGCTAAAAAAGAAGAAGACAGCACAGATGGCTTCTAAGTACTAATCAAACAACGTCAGATTTCCGTGCTGATCACTTGCCGGGGCCGGAAGGATTAACGAGTGGTGATCTTTCTCCGGATTGTTGATTAAAGACGATACCGTATAAATTCCCATCCGGTTAGCCGGGTAAGCTTTTAATATTGTTGATAATTCTGTTTCCTTACTTTGAGGACTAAGCCAAATACCTTCTTCAGCTTTGTCGAAGATAACAGGCATATGCTCATTCAGTGAACTGACCAGCTCATTTGATTTCACCGTAATAATTGTAAAAGCGTGAACCATTGATCCGTCTTCGTCTTCAAACTCTTCCCATAAGCCGGCAAATGAAAATGGTTTTTGAGCAGATTCCGTAACCCGGTGCGGGATAGAAGTTTTCTTACCAATCTTCTTCCACACATAAAATCCGTCTGCCGGAATAATGCACCGGCTTCGCATTAATGTTTTTTTAAGAACGGGCCGATCCCATATAGTTTCGGAAGGAAGGTTAATGATCTTTTCAGCGAGGTTTTTATTCCGGGCAAAATGAGGTGGTCGTCCCCAGTAAAACCACGAGATTCCGGCAGCACCTGAACTTGTGATGACAGGCAAAAGCTGTGTTGGAGCAGCATTGTAGCGAGGTTTATAATAATCCGGTACTTCCACCGAAAATCGTTCGGCAAGCAACGCTGCAGATGTTGTAAGGCTGTACCGGTCAACCATGTTTTAATCCGCGCTTAAAAAGTTGAGGGCGCGCTCTTCAGACCAATATAGGCCATTTTTAGTGAATTGTGCGAAACCTACATGTCCGCCATGTTCAGGACTTTCAAAATGAACAAATGGATGGTTCATTAATAGTTTATCCGGATAGCACTCAGGACTCAGGAACGGATCGTTTTTTGCATTAACAATCAACGTTGGAATTTTGATATCGGCAACGAATTTTATCGAGCTTGATTGTGTGTAATAATCCAGCGCATCTTTAAATCCGTGAATAGGACCTGTAAAATAGTTATCAAATTCGTGCAGCGTTTTTATCTTTTTTAATCCGGAAGCCTCTATTTGAGTCATTACTCTAGACTTGTCGAGGACTTTTTTCTTCAGGCTCTTCAAAAAACGTCTCGAATAGATCCAATTGTCAGGCTGAGAGATTTTAATGCAGCTTTTATGAAGATCAAGTGGTACAGAGAATGCAACTGCTTTTCGGATTTTTTCAGGGCGTTTACGCTCTTCACCGAGGTATTTTAATGTCAGGTTTCCGCCCAGGCTAAATCCTACCAGGTTAATTTTCTCGTACGATTTTACATTCGCATAATCAACAACAGTTGCCAGATCGTCTGTTGCGCCACTGTGATAAAACCTTACTGCTTTGTTTATTTCACCGCTACAGCCCCGATAGTTCCAGGTAAGAACATCGTAGCCTTCATTGAACAAAGCTTTTGCCATTCCCTTAATATAGGGCCGAGTGGTATCACCTTCCAGGCCATGTGAAATGACGACCAGCTTTTTGGAGTTTTGTGTTAGCCAGTCGAGGTCTAGAAAATCGTCATCAGGAGTTTCAATTCGTTCGCGTTGGTAGGGCGGGAGTTTTATTTTTCGAAACTGGGAAGGAAAAATTGTTTCGAGATGTGCGTTAAAGAGAAAAAATGGTGGCTTATAAGTCAATTTTAGATGGTAGATTTTAAATTTTAGATTGCGCCTTTCGCTTAAGTGATGTGTTAATAGAAGCAACAATGATTGCTAATATTTCGTTTCCCTCTTTGATCAAAGGATCAACTTTGCCCGCCTGACTTGGCTCTAATTCTTGAATCAGTTCCAGAAAGTAAACTGACTCATCTGCCTCTTCCTCAACAATTTTTAATTTATAAATAAAATCTGCAGTAGACTTTGCCCGGCAAGCTGCACGGTAGTTCGCACCAACTGAACTTGAGCATCTTATAAGTTGTCTTGTATAGGCTAGAATTGAATGAGTAGGTCTGAGATCTTCACAGAAGCGCGCAACGCTTATAGCAAAATTTTTTGTTCTCGCTTTTAATACTGAACTGTCCACTCAATCTAAATTCTAAGATTTTAAATTTAAAATCATTTTAAGGTGTCCTAAATGATGTTCGCCATGCCATGCATAGGTGGCAGTTAATCGGCTAAGCTTAACCTGTTTACCGGTTTCGGGATGCACAAAATACTTTTGGAAATCTTCAGGCTTTAAGCTTCTTAACAGTGTAATCCATTTTGAATGGAGTGCTTTTAGCAGATTTACAGACAGGGCAGGGTCTTGCACAATTTCATAAGTCTCTGCCCAAAGCTTTTCGTTGTATGCTTTAATAGTCGGACTTTCTTCCGTAAGTGTCCACTTGTAGCGGATATAGGCATGCATGTGACTGTCGGCCAGGTGGTGCAATACTTGCCGGGCAGTCCAGCCTTCCGGACGATAGGGGGTATCCAGTTGTTTGGGAGACAGCTTTTTGAAAGCTTCGCTTATCTTATCGGGCGCAGCCTGAATGGCGTCAATGAACTTCGAAATTTCCTCTTGTGTGTAAGATTCTTTAGGCTGGAATTTTCCAACCGGGTAGCGCAATTGTTCGTCAGACATGGATTTCGTCTTCAGTGGGTTGAGATTTCTTTTTCTTTTTACTGCTTCCGCGAACACGGATATTCACAAACTCAATTAATAATGAGAATGCAACGGCAAAATACATGTAACCTTTTGGTATATCGTAGTCGAGACCTTCCA
>CAZHQP010000235.1:0-4922 GCA_964534735.1 uncultured Roseivirgaceae bacterium | reverse complement strand
GTTGATTTATTTTGTTTGAGTTTGAGGGATAAGCTTTCCGTATGCTTTATCGAGGTCTACTTTTGCTACCATCGCATCAAATAAAGAATTGTAGTAGTTTGTTTGTGCCTGGCGAAGGCTGTCTTCAGCATCAATAACTTCAATGTTAGAGCCGACACCTTGTTCATATTTGATTTTTGTTACGCGTGCAACTTTCTGAGCCAGCACAATATTTTGTTGCTGAGAGTTAAGTGACTTAAGTGCATTATCATAGTTTATAGAGGCTTGCTGAATCTCCAGGTCAATAGCTGATTTAAGATTCTTGAAATTGTTATTGATCTTTTGAAGTGCAATTTTTTCCTGCTGAACCTTATACCGGTTTTGAAGGCCGGTAAAAATTGGCATGGAAAATCTTAAGCCGTAGTTTGAGTAATTGTACCATTTATCCGGCCCTACTCCGCCCTGATCTGAGATATCCGATTCCGTTTTAAACAGTCCGGCAATATTACCCGACTGAGTAGAGTATCCATAGTTCAGGAAAGCATTTAATGACGGGAGCGAAACAGCGCGCTTATTCCGGATATTCAATTCCTGAAGCTTTTTATTTGCCTCCAATACCTGGAAATCAGGCCTCACTTTATAGTCCCAATTTTCATTATAGGTTGTTACATCAACTGTAATGTCAACATCCTGGATATTTCCTGCTACGGTAATAGGCTCATTCATCGGATAGTTCATCTGGAATTTAAGAAGTGCAATTCCCAATTCATTCATATTTAAAAACTTATCGCGCTCTGTTATCAGATTATTCAATGTTACCTGGATCCGATCCGCATCAATGCTCTCCGCAAAACCATTTTTGAACAAAGCTTGTGTATTCCTGAGAAGCGAATCGACACGTGCAATATTGCTCGTAAAAAGCTCAGCCCGCTCCTTATTGATCAGAACGGTATAGTATGCCTTAGTGACTTGCTGAATAATCTGTTCTTTTGTTTGATTGGTAGTTTTGTATGAAAGCTCTTTGTATGCATTGGATGCCTGCAGACCTACAATATAAGAGCCGTTAAAAATCATTTGATTAACGGACAATCCTACATCACCGCTGCTCTTCAACTGGAAGAAGTTCTCAATAGCAACTACATCTCCTTCCTTAATCCCGGGAACTCCGCTCAAATCAAACAATGACGGAGGATCACCTGGTTTAGGAACAACATATGTTGAATAAAAGCGCGGCAGCTTTTCGTTATGCATAAGCGTAGCGTTTGCTGTAATCTGAGGCAGGCCTATTCCTACCGTTTCCTTAACCTTAGACTCAGCAATCAACTCGTCTAATTTTATATTCTTTGCTGAGACTGAATTTTCCAATGCATAATCAATGCATTGCTGTAGTGTAAATGCCTGCCCGGCAGGCTGGTCCTGACCGAACGCTACGCCTGTTATCATTAATGCAGCCGCTATCCCTATTAGTATCTGATAGATTCGTTTCATAAAATGGTTGATGGTTGTTGGTTGTGTTCTTTGTATTTTAAATAAAGCTTTCTTCCTTTTTCAGTAACCAGTCCGAACACGAAGTGATCGAAGATCTGGCTTTGTACTTCTACCAAATTGTATTTCTCACGCGGAAAGATGTCCTGGTTAAAAGCCATCTGCACAAATTCAACCCGCAGAATGCCCATGATCTCTTTATTGACCGGACGCATGTAACCCGCTTCGATGCCTGCCACAAGATTCCTGATCACTTCTTCGTGAATGAATTTGTTTTTGTATTCAAGCCAGAGGTTCCAGGCTTTTGCATGAAACTTCTGTAAATCAAACAGCATGGTTGGATTGATCTCCTCCATGCTCTTTTTCATCCATAGTGAAATTGTAGCAAGCTCTTCGATTGGATTCTCTGATTCTTTGCGAATCGATTCACATTCCTTGAAATTCTGTTCCAGCATGTGCCGGGTAACATTCTCTACCAGATCATCCTTATCGGCAAAATGCTGGTAAAGTGTTTTCTTGGAAACTGACAGGTGACGCGCAATGTCGTCCATCGAAATACTGCGAACGCCATACCGCATGAACAGCTCTTCCGCCCCCTTCAGAATCTTGTCTTTGATATCTGTTTCTTCAATCATGGCTGCAAAACTATGGAAACTTTTGTAATCTCAAAAGTTTCCTACGTTTCCCTGTACGGCCAAAACGGCTCAGGGTTGGGCTTTTTACAATATTTATTTATGAATTTTTAGAGAAATCACCCTCAAACGTTTGCAGAATGCTCATCTTTACGAAATCCCGGGCCACACCACTTCTCTTTCATTCTGCGTTTAAGTCGTTCCTTTTCTTCCGGGCTCATTTGCTCCCATTTGCCTTTCCAATAAGGCCTCCAGGGTCCTCTGTGATGATGCCCACCCTTACCTACGCTCCAGAATAAGATCTTCGTGAGCAACAATAACCCAATCGCCTGCGGGAATGTAACTACCGGCCCGTTAAACAATACCGGCACCAGCCAGTTCCAAAGCAACATCGTAACCGTACCGAATATGGCTACCATCAGGGTCACAAAAACAATTCCTTTCAAAATCCACCAACCGCGTTTCATAATTCAATTATTTAAATGTCTTATCAATTTTATTTTATGATGTCATCGTAAAAACTTTGCAGGCGCTTGCGCAGTGCCAGGATCGCATACCGCTTTCGCGAAAGCAGTGTGTTAATTGACACACCAGTCTCTTCGGAAATCTCCCGGAAGCTCTTCTCCTCGATCTCATTCAGGATAAAGATCTCCCGCTGATCTGCCGGAAGCTCATCCAGCGCATCAGTGATCTCATCCCAGATTGCCTCGCGAAGCAAGGTTGATTCGGGTGTGTTATCCAGATCCGGAAGAATGTCCTGAAGCGTGAGCGGAGTGTCATCGTCCTTTCCGGAGATAAGCTCAAAATCAGTTTTCTTTGGCCGTGCCGCATCTCGTCTGTACCGGTCGATAATCTTGTTGCGCGCCACACTGTACAGCCAGGATGTTACCCGGTCAAGCGACTCAATGGTCTCAAAGCCAGCCACAAACTGGTAGAATACATCCTGTAAGATGTCTTCTGCTTCTTCGGAAGACGACACGCGGTTGCGGATAAACCCTAACAGCTTGTCTTTCTCCTTCAGGAATGTGTTCTGCTTTATTTCTTGCATTGCAAGGTCCATTGCCTGCTTTGTTTTGACTGTATAGTCGACAGGATTTGGGAATTATTGTGACAAAGGTGAAAAAATAGAAAATATTAATACCAACGATCAGGCATTGATTTTGTGTCTAATGCAGAAATTGAACTTATTTAGTATGAAACTTAAAACCATGTTATTTATTCTGTTCCTGGCACCCATGTTTGCACAGGCACAGGAAACCGCTAAGGGGGAACACTTTATAGAAGTTACCGGAACCGCACAGCAAGAGCTTGAACCGAACGAAATTTCTGTTTCTATCAGGTTGAGAGAGTTTGAAGAAAACCGGCAAAAAGTAAGTCTTGAAAAGATAGACAAGGATTTTATGGCCGCACTTAAGGAATCTGGAATTGATAAAAAAAGGTTGGAACTGGCCGATGCCGGGTCAAAGCTTGATAAGCTTGGCAAAAAAGAAAAAGATGCATTTCGCGAGAAAACATATTTGGTTAAGCTCATCAGTGCTGCCGAGTTGGAAAAATTCCTTGAAAAACTGGAATCGGTTAAAGTAGATTTCGTTGACATTGTTAAGCTACATCATACTGATCTTGAAAAGATCAAGCTTGACTTAAGGGTGAAAGCTTTACAGGCAGCTAAATCAAAAGCGGAAATTCTTCTTAAGGCGATCGATTCAGAAGTAGGTAAACCAATAATGGTTCGCGAGGTTGATTTTAATCCGTATCAGTTTGAAATTGGAAATATAAGATTACAAAATGCTGACGGTGCGTGGAACGCTCAAAACGATGCAAGCTCTGAAACTGTAATAGGATTTAGAAAAATCAAATTACAAGCTCAGGTCACTGCACAATTCGAAATTAAATAATCATTTTTAAAATAGTAAACGCCATCCGGATCATTCAGGATGGCGTTTCTCATTTAAGAGAATGATAGCATGCGACATTAATGCCGGTCCCAGAACGGTGGCGGCTCAATACCAAGCGCTCTTAAATAGACATACGCCTGTCCGCGATGATGAATTTCGTTCTCGACAAAATAGAAATAATGCCACCAAACTTTGCCCTCATATTGGCCAAAGGATTTATCCATTTCCTGGAAGCGCTTAGCAGTGATCTTGGGCCATACCGTGTTAATCACTTCTGTGGTCTCATCCCAGAACTTTAAAAGCTCGGCTTTGCTGGCAGGCGGCTGCATCATAAAATTGATCTCCGGCCGATCAGGAACACTCCAGTTACCTGTAGCCATACCGTAAACGCCTGGTTGGGCAATCGTAATCATTTCCATAATCAATTGCGCAAACGGGCGCATGCCACCGACTGAAAACGTATGAAGCTTGTCTTCCGGGAACGCTTCAATCGCCCTGCGGGTGAGTCTGCGATGTTCCTGCCAGTGATCCAATAAAGTTGGAAGATCAAGAGCGGGTTCTGAAATAGCCTGGTTTTTCATAGCTGAATGGTTTCGTTGAATTGATAGTTCAAAGAAAGCTCAGCGCAGTGACAGCCCTATGTCAACACAATTTCCTCACGATAAAAATTTCAAAATTATTTTATCGGATTTGCCTTCACCCCTTCGTTGGTGATGATAACCGGTTTAATAAACCCGTTCGCATCAAACTCCAGTTTCTCAATGCAGGTTACCCGCGCATCGCGGGCAGTTACATTGATCGGTCTCCGGTGGTAGACGATATAATAATCATCTTTCTTCGGATGTTTAATAATGGAATGATGGCCTGCCCCGCGCGCAATGGTTTCGTTTTGTTCTAAGATCTTATCCACCCGTTTAAACGGACCTAATGG
>CAZHQP010000234.1:0-4928 GCA_964534735.1 uncultured Roseivirgaceae bacterium | reverse complement strand
CAGATATCATCGCGAGCACACCTTCGGTGAAGGTAGCAGCATTTCAATTAAAGAATCTCCCGGTTTACGGAATCCAGTTCCATCCGGAAGTAACGCACACAACAGAAGGAAAAAACCTATTAAGGAACTTCGTGGTAAATATTTGCAAGTGTGCGCAGGATTGGACGCCCGATCAATTTGTGGAGTCAACAGTTGCTGATCTGAAAGCAAAGCTGGGCAACGATCAGGTTGTGATGGCATTATCCGGTGGTGTTGATTCAACCGTGGCAGCTGTACTCATTCATAAAGCAATTGGGAAGAACCTTCATTGCATTTTTGTGGATAACGGCCTGCTCCGTAAGGATGAATTTGCAAACGTGTTGAAATCCTATGAAGGCATGGGGTTGAACATTAAAGGCGTTGATGCAAAAAATTTATTTTATTCTTCTTTAAAAGGATTAACAGAGCCGGAATCAAAACGTAAAGCGATCGGTAAATCATTTATCGATGTGTTCGATGAAGAATCAAAAAAGCTAACCGATGTGAAATGGCTTGGCCAGGGCACCATCTACCCCGACATTATTGAATCCGTTTCTGTAAAGGGACCGTCTGTAACGATTAAATCGCACCACAACGTAGGCGGGCTGCCCGCCAAAATGAAACTGAAAGTTGTTGAGCCATTGAATACGCTGTTTAAGGATGAAGTGCGGATTGTGGGTAAAACTTTGGGCATTGATCCGAACATTCTGGGCCGGCATCCTTTCCCGGGGCCGGGCCTTGGCATCCGCATATTAAGTGATATTACAGCCGAAAAAGTGCGCATATTGCAGGAAGTCGATTCGATCTTCATTGGCGGCTTGCGCAGTCATAACTTATACGATAAAGTGTGGCAGGCAGGAGCGATGCTTCTGCCGGTCCAATCGGTCGGGGTTATGGGTGATGAGCGCACTTACGAAAATGTAGTTGCGTTACGCGCGGTAACCAGTACAGATGGTATGACTGCCGACTGGGCACATTTGCCATATGAGTTTCTGGCGGAAGTGTCGAGCGATATTATCAATAAAGTAAAAGGTGTTAACCGCGTGGTTTACGATATCAGCTCGAAGCCACCGGCAACTATTGAATGGGAATAACAATCAACTAGCACAATGTTTAATCTTCAATTTACAATAAAGGTCTTTTTGATAGCGGTAATTGTTAATTGCCTATTGTCAATTGGTAATTATTCAGTTGCTCAAACAGATTACAAAGCGCAATACGCGATTTCTAAAAAGCTGTATAGCGAAGGTAAGTATAACCTTGCGATGGAGAGCTTTAAAAAACTGATTCCATACGATCAGAATAACCCCTATCGCGAGTACGCATCTTTTTACTACGCGTTAAGCGCCTACAATCAAAACTTCAAGGCTGTCGCAAAAGACATGCTCGGACAGGTCAAAACCCTGTATCCTTCATGGGATAAAATGGACGAAGTGAATATCTGGCTGGCGAAAATCCATTTTGACAATAAAGAATATTTTCAGGGGCTGAAACTTTTGAGTGAGATCAAAAATGAGAAAACTCAGAAGGAAACGGTGGGCATTGAAAAGCAGGCAATCAATCCTATCCAGGATATTGAAACCCTGAAGCGGCTGCTGGAAGAATATCCGAAAGATGCTGTGATTGGAGAAAAGCTCGCCCGCGAAATCTCAAAGAATCAAACTCAGCTTGATGATCAGAAACTGCTGGAATCCCTTATCAGTAAGTTCGACTTAAAGAAAACGGATTACATCTCTGAAACTCCTGAAACAATCCATAAAGATGTCTATACAATCTCGGTGTTGTTTCCATTTGTTGTGAGTACCATTGACGTATCTCCAAGCCGCAAGCGCAACCAGTTTGTGCTGGATATGTACGAAGGCATGCGAATGGCAGTCGATACATTATCCAAACAAGGGATTAAAATAAGCTTGCGGGCGTATGATACGGAACGCAATCCGGAACGTATTAAAAGCATTTTGATGATGCGCGAGCTGAAAAGCAGTGATATGATAGTCGGGCCGCTTTTCCTGGAAGAGAATGCCATGATCCAGGAATTCTCGCACGTTAACCAGATCAACCTGTTTAACCCGCTCTCGAATAATTATGAGCTGATCAAAGATAATTTTTACGGATTCCTGTTTCAACCCTCCTACGAAACACTGGGGAGTCAATCAGCTGAATACCTGGCAGCCACAAAAAATAATAGAAAGGTAATGGTGTTTTATGGTGAGAGCAGGCGCGATTCAACCTTGGCTGCGAGTTTTGTCGATAAAGCGCAGCAATCCGGTTTGAAAGTTTTACGGGCAGAGCGAGTTACCAAAGAAACTTCCCGGAAGATCATGGACATCCTGGCTACTCCGACAGAGTTTGATGAGTTCAAATATCCAAAACAATTTACCTTACCGAAAGATAGTATTGGTTCGATCTTCGTTGCGTCTGATGATCCGTTGATCTATACAAAAGTGATCAGCAGTGTTGAAACCAGGGGCGACTCTGTTACCATTGTCGGGTCAGAAAACTGGCTGGACCAGTCTTCGGTTGACTTTGGAAAATATGAATCACTTAAGGTTGTTTTGTATGCTCCGAACTTTTCGGCTGATAACAACCCGGCATATTTGAATTTTCAACGCAAGTTTGTAAAAGAACACGGACGTAACTCAAGCACCACCTCGTATATCAACTATGCCAAGATTGGGTATGATTTTATGCTGTTTGCAGGCAATACGCTAAAAAAACATGGCGTTTATTTTCAGGATGCTATTAAAAGGAATAAGCAGGTTCCGGGATACCTCACTCCCGGGTATGACTTCACAGCAGGCCGCAGCAATCAGTATGTTTCGTTTATAAAATTTGAGAACGGAAAGCTCGTGCCGATTTCGCGGAAATATTAAATTCTGAACGATAAGCCGAGGTAAAGCCTGGATGGAGCTTCATCAACCAGCCCGAGATTGGTGGCGATATCAATTTTTAAATTATCATTAACGTTATAAATCACTCCACCATTGGCGGAATAGGTTGTTGCTGTATTTGAAAAAATTCCGAGACCTTCAATGTAGAAATCGAAATCTCCCGCAAGCGTTCCGCCAAAGACAATAGTTTGAAGATAGCTTAAGCTGTGAGTACCGGTTTCATTGGGAGTAAAATCAAATTGAAACTGCGCTCCGGCTGAATAGGAATCTGTAATGTTATACGAGAATGGAAAGCCGATCCCAAAAACAATATCTGTATCAACCGGTGATGTAGGGAATGTCACATAGGGTATCATACCCAATGCTGAATTAGTTTCACCGTTGTTTCCCCATAAGTTGTGCTTGAGTCGAATAGTCGTATTGCCATACCCTTTGGCGTATGTATTCTCTTCGGTATCCTGGTAGATATTATAAAGTTCAAGGCCGATGTGGAGATCCCATGAATCGGATAAGCCCATTTTATACAAGCCATTGATAATATTGATCGCCCGATAGCTCAAGCCCTGGTCCGCTTTAATCATCTTCAATATATCTCCCTCAAACTGAAAATGGCCGGCATCTACGGTAATTGGTGCTTCTGTCACGTCTGGCCTGTCAATACTGAAGTCACGCATTTCGTTTTTAGGAACGGGATTGAAAAGATTGTAGGAACGTTTCGTATCCGAACCAGTCTCCTGTGCCGTAACCGTAAAGCCAGTCAGGCAGAAGAAAGAAAGCAGGTGTGCAGAAAAGTGCTTCATGCAGCAATATTAAATATTTTAGACTAATCTAAAAATTTATTTTAATAAGGCTTGTTTTATCATTTTCTGCAATATGTTGCAATCTATTACATGACTCTGCAGAACGGGTTATTCGGCCCCGTTTATCCGTATATATTTATTATTTTTACATGTTACTGCATAATTTATGGCGTCATTTTACAGGCTTTTCGCCTTTCTTCTGCTTCTTTCCCTGCCTTCGTTACTGGCCGCTCAGGACGATCGCCCTGATAAAGGTGCGGTAACCTTTGAGGAGATATATGACGAGCCGAACAATATCAACAAGCTGTTTGTACACCTGCAGCCGCTTTATGGGGAGATTTTTGCGACTAACATCAATGCGGGATTTGGCTTACAGGTTGACTATTCACTTAAAACAATGCTCGATTTTAAAGCCAATTTCAGATCTACGTACGGCAGTGCATTTTTCGATCTGAACCGCGATCAGGGTAAGCGTACCAGTGAGGTAGACAATCGCCAAAAACCATTTACCTATTTTGAGTTAGGTGCTACATATCACATTAAGGATTTTGAGAAAGATTCCAAGACGAAAATTGTTCTTTATAAAAAGAGCTATACCGGAAACAAATGGGCTGCTCGTGTTCCGCTGAATGCCGAAGTGCCGTGCAAAGTCCGCCAGATCTATGGTGCACGTTTGGGTGTTACAACATGGCAGAGCACCATTGATGTGAATAACATTATGAAAAAGCAGGATATCAGTGCTGCTGATTTTAAAGATGAAAATGACGTAACGCTGCAAAGTGCAGGTGCATTGAATGGAGATGATAACGTCACAATTTTTTCAAATGTGTCTACTGCCGGACTTTATGTTGGTGGATCAATAACCTGGATCCGCAACGCTGCTTTCAGCTTTGATAAATACGAAGGCGGAGTGGATGATCTTATCCTGACTACGTATGTTGACTTGCTTATCGCACCCCGGGTTGCATTAGATGACATTGTATATCTCGGTACTCCGTATGATATCAGTCCATTGAGTACAAAGAAGATTGGCTTCCGTGCAGGCGTTGAGGGAAAGTTTAACCGCAAGTTAAGCTGGGCGTATGGCGGTGAACTCGGGTATCGCCCCGGTATTGATGGCCGAATGTTTTACGCACTGGTGAAGATCAGCTTCCCCGTTTTTGGTACCAACCTCGACTATAAAGTAGAGTCATTCGAGAAGGGTAAATAGTATCCTGTG
>CAZHQP010000233.1:0-4928 GCA_964534735.1 uncultured Roseivirgaceae bacterium | reverse complement strand
AATATCAATATTCAATTTGCGGTTTAATGGAAGAAAGATTTTCAATTTTGCTTGCTGATGATCACAGAATTTTCGCGGAGGGATTACTATTCATTCTGCAAAAGCAATTTATCAATGCTGCAATTACCACGGTAAGCTCAGGTGAGGAGGCTTGGAAAAAGATTGAAGAATCACCGGAAACATGGCAGCTCTTGATTACGGATATCTCCATGCAGCAAATGAACGGCATTGAGCTCACGAAGAAAGTAAAGCAGCAATTTCCAAATATTAAAGTGCTGGTACTTTCCATGCACAATGAACGTGAGATCGTGAGCGCTATTCTGGAAGCCGAAGCGGAAGGTTATGTGCTTAAAAACTCTTCGGCACAGGATATTACTGCTGCCGTGGGCGACATCATGAATGGATCAACGCATTACGGAAGAGAAGTACTGAATGTAATGCTTCAAAAAATGCAAGGCGACAAAAAGAAGGAAGAGGTTAAGAAAATTCTTTCCGCCCGGGAGCTTGAAATTTTACAGCTTATCATTGAAGAGTACTCAAGTGAGCAAATTGGTGATAAATTGTTCATCAGCAAACGAACCGTTGAAACCCATCGGGCAAATATACTCGAGAAAACAGGTTGCCATAATATTATCGGACTCATTAAGTATGCCGTCCGGAATAAGCTCATAATAATCTGACTACGTAGCGCTACGTAGTAAAACAGGTATTCTGCCGGATTTCAAAAAACTCAGCTTTTCTGTCTTTTTGAGTACAAACAATTTACTCTAAAGATTAGACTATGAAAAGTAAAGTAATGGCACTCATTGTGCTGCTCAGTATTGCTTTTACCGCAAACGCGCAATTCGGAAAGCTGAAAAACCTGGTAGGCGGAAGTAAGAAAGACACCACAAAAACAGAGGACAAAAAGAGCAAGGACGGTAAAAGCTCAGGCGGAGGAGGCGGACTGTTTACCAAGCTCGTAACCAAAGTAGCGAAAGGCAGCGGGGCAATGCTCACCACCACCACAGGAGATTTGAATACCGTTGTTATCAATGCATACTATCAAACCAATCTGCATCCCAATAGCCTGGGAACCATCGAACAATCATTTTTTAACGGCTGGCGTGAAGGTGGTAACCTGGTGGGCATAATGTTTACCACGAAAGAGACCTTCGGGATGAATAAAATTGACGGGGAGGTGAAGATCAACGGAGTGCCGGGTGAGTACATAACCACAGGTATTTACTCGGGTTTTTCAGGAGATAATACGTCTCCCAAGAAAGTTGAGATCACTACAGCTACCGGGCAGAAATCCTCGTTTACCATTAATCCACCCAAGCAATCCGTTAACGTTGTTTCGATCAACGGGCAAAAAGATAATGTCACTCTTGATCTGACAAAAGATGTTGTTTTGGAACTGGAGAATTTACCAGTCGGTGATCCAACACCTATCCTGGTTTCGCTTGCTATTAACTCACTCGGAATAAAAGCTTATTATAACGTGGGCTATTTTTCACCTGCGGATAAAATCGTTATCCCGGCAGGATATTTCAGAAACATTAACATTGCTCCGGGTAATACCAAATCGCTCGGCTTCAACTACAAGAACAGCTTCTTTAAAGTAGAGCGGTCAACCATCGACCAGGCAACAGATGTATCCGGGTTCTTTCCAAAAGTTGAGTACGGAAACATTTATTCCGATGGCAAGTTTGTAACCGTGACCGGAGAGCCGCAAATCAATGTGGGCTTGTCTGCAAAGGGAAAGGAAAGCTATCCAAATGGTTCTGTAAGCTATGATCTGTATAAGCCTAATGCATTCATGAGCAGAAGCTCTGCTCAAATCAGGGCAATTGGCGTTACTTCCTTTGCGATTCGCGGAACAACCTATTATTCAAGTGAGACAAGCAATGAATGGCTGGGTACCACTACGTATAAAGAAGCTACGTTTCCACAAATGCCCAATGAAGTTTGGGATGATATTCTCAATAAGCTGTATACAGGCCTGATCCCGATCATCGAATCTGAAATGAAAGTGCCGGTACTTCCTGTTGAAAAAGTGACGTCAACAGAAGCGTACCAAAGTATGATGCCTTTTGCAAAAGACGACAGCAATACAAAAGTTGAGTTTTCAAGAGCTTATAAAACTACGAAAGTGATTTCGGCTTTCATTCCAATTTCAGAGGCATACGGTATCAATACAGCTGATAGCAGACTGATGCGCGAATCCGGAGCAAATGCATTATTAAAAGTAACGCTCGATATTCGCCTGACGTTTGATGGTCCGAAACCTGCCATGGTTCCTGTGCTTGGAGTTGAGTTGCTGGGCGAGCAAAATGGTCCAATCGCCAGCACAAAATATTTCACAGCAACCATTACGGGCGAAGGTGTTCCTTATAACAAAAACATTACGGCTCAGATATTGGAAGAGATCATCATTCGCAAATCTGATCTGTTAACAACGTTCAAAAAAGGACTACAAGACCTGAATAAGCAGGAAGCTGCAAATCCGGACTATAGCATGATTTGGAATGAGAAACGATAAAAATTACTGGGCTTTAGTCTGTCCGTAATTGTTTGTAAACGGCTGCTGAGAAATCGGCAGCCGTTTTACATTATGATTCTGCGATCTGTTTGATCTGTACTAAAATAGGATTCCAGCCTTCGCCATTGTTATAGGATTCAGCATATCTTCTTTCGCCTTCAGCAACTTTTGAGTAATCGCCCTGGGTTACGGTAAAAATCGTTTTGCCCTCTTTTTCCGAAAGCGAATAGGTTACCGTAAGATAATTTTCAGCTTTATCGTCAACGTCTGAATGAGGATCGATAGTTGTATATGCCAAAAATCTGCCGGGCTGGATATCAACAATGGTTCCCTTTACAAAAACCATTTCCTTGCCTTCATATTCTCCGCGCCACAAAAGCTCGCTGCCTTTTTTCCAATCGGATACAGTCTCGCAACCAAACATATATTTTTTGGTTTCTGCCGGATTAACGAGCACATCCCAAACACGCTGAGATGTTGCGTTAATCTCAACTGTATTTTCAATAATAAGCGGTTTAAACATACGGTCTGATTTAAAATGATATTGTAAATGAATGATCTGTTTTGACAACGGTATGTCAGCAGGTCTCCAAAATTTCTGTTTTTACGAAATAAGCTGCAGATGTGTTCGTTAGAATAACAGACCCCCAACCTGACCTGAATTTGAGTATTAAGATCTGCTGCATCGGCATGGCCGTATGTGTTTCGTTTGCCGTTCAGGCCCAACGAAAAAATCCTGACCAGCGAAGCTTTCAATTTTCAATCGTTCCGGCTTTAGGAACCAATGGCCTGCATCCCGGTGGCTTTACAAATGATTTTTCCATCAGCCTCACTTCGGGCTATTCTAAAGGGAATCGCATTTTTGAGCTTGCCGGAATCTCTAATCTGAATACCGATGAAACCCGCGGTCTTCAGCTTGCAGGCCTTGCAAACCTGACAGGAGCAAACGCATTCGCAGGAATAAAAGAAAGAGAGGTTGATAAAATGATCCGAACGGGCTTTGAAGCAAATCTGACAGGCGCTCAAATTTCCGGGCTAACCAATGTAGTGCTCACGAATGTTTTCGGAGTTCAGCTAACCGGAGGAGTTAATCTTTCAAAGGGTGCATTGATGGGTGTCCAGCTTGCAGCAATTTCAAATGTGGTTTATAAATACTCTTTCGGATTGCAGTTGGCCGGATTGTGGAACTCATCTGTTCAGTCGATGGACGGTACGCAGGTTGCTGGATTAATGAATTATACTTCCGGTGATCTTCATGGAGTTCAGATAAGTGCATTCAATAAAGCAGGATATATTGAAGGAAAGAACTCTTCGGGCGAATCAAAAGAAACAGCGCTTCAGTTGGGTATAATAAATTCTGCAAAAAGAATGAATGGCTTTCAGATCGGGATCATTAACTATGCCCGTCATTCACAGGGCCTGCAGATCGGATTGATTAATGTTTACAAAGGTGGAAAAGACGTGGGCACAAAAGATGGAACGGCTATCGGGTTGATCAATGCAGGCGATGTAGGTCATGTTGCTGTTTATTCAGATGAGTTATTTTTTACCAACTATGAAATTACGACCGGAAATCGTAAGAATTCAAGAATCCAGGGTGTCTCATCAAATCATTATAATTTGAATGCACTAATTTTTTCAAACAGCTCAACCGGATTTATTCCAAACCAGAAAAGCTGGGCATTGGGTTATGGTCTTAAACATTATGGGTACAACCGTTCGGTAATACCAGGAATGAGCGAGTTCAGGTTTTTAGCGTATGGAATTGAATTTCTTCACATTAACCACGAAGCAAAATCAATTACAAAAGAGCTAAGTCTGCTGATGCGACCTAAAGCTCAATTTGGTACCCGGCTGCATCCAAAACTGAAAATGATTTATGTTTTTGCAGCGATTTCGTACAACGTGTATGTGTCAAAATCGCAGGAAGGAATAAGTCCTTCGTTTCTGGAAACACAAAGTACAGTGAATGGAAAACGTGTTGAGATGTGGCCGGGCTTTTCAGCCGGCATTCATTTGCACGATTAACGCACTTTAGCCTTCCGTACGATCTTAGAGAAAATTTTCGGGAAGAACCGCTTCATGCGGATTGCCATCATTTCTTTTGAGCCGCCAATGTAAACTTCTTCTTTCTGCGCTTCGATCGCACGAACCATTTTCTTGGCAAACACGTGGCGGTCCATGCCGGCACCTGTTGTATCATCCATTTTTCTATTCTGCGAGCCATCACCAACCAATGCATTCACGGAAATATTGGTATGGATCCAGCCTGGGCAAACCAATGTCACGTGAATGTTTTTGCTTTCATTCCACAGTTCAGCGCGTAATGAATCAAAGAACCCGTGCAAAGCATGTTTGGCGGCTGCATACCCGGTTCGATAAGGCGTTCCGATAATTCCCATTA
>CAZHQP010000232.1:0-4980 GCA_964534735.1 uncultured Roseivirgaceae bacterium | reverse complement strand
TTGAGTTTTTCAAAATTTCGATTGCTTCCGTATAAGACAAACGCTGAAAATCATTTTCGACAATGAATTTTAAACGCTCAATCAAGCCAAGCTCACTGCGCTGGTCCTGCGGCTTCGCAGCTTCTTCTTCCTGGGCCCGTTTGTTCAGGAATTCAAGATCATCGGCACAGTTATCTAACGCATATTGACACAGGTATTTCAGGAAGGCTTCAGCAAGCTCCATGTTATCTTTCAGATCATAGAAAGCCATTTCAGGCTCAATCATCCAGAATTCGGCCAGGTGGCGTGTTGTGTTTGAGTTCTCTGCACGGAAGGTTGGTCCGAATGTATAAATCTCACCCAACGCAAGCGCATACGTTTCGCCCTCCAGCTGACCGGATACTGTGAGGTTAGTTTCTTTACCAAAAAAATCTTCTTTGTAATCGATATGGCCTTGTTCGTTCTTTGGAAGCTTGCCAAGGTCAAGTGTTGTTACTTTGAACATCGCACCCGCGCCTTCTGCATCCGATCCGGTAATAACCGGTGTGTGAACGTACGTAAACCCTCGGTCGTTATAGAACTTATGAATGGCAAATGCCATCGCATGCCGAACCCGCATTACGGCTCCGAATGTATTGGTACGTGAGCGTAAGTGAGCAATCTCTCGCAAATATTCTAAGCTCGGTTTATTTTTCAGCTGAAGCGGATAGGCTTCTGCGTCACAATCTCCAAGAATCACGAGTTCCCTTACCTTAACCTCAACGGCCTGACCTTTTCCAAGAGAAGCAATCAAATCTCCGGTAACAGAGACACATGCTCCTGTGGTAATGCGTTTCAATAACGCTTCATCGGTAGCGGTAAAGTCAATTACTGCCTGGATATTCTGAATTGTAGAGCCGTCATTAATGGAAATAAACTGGTTGTTGCGAAAAGTACGCACCCAGCCTTGTACTATTACGTTTTGGCCAGAGGGTGCGGTAGAGAGAAGCTCCTTTATTTTAGTTCGTTTCATAATTGTGTAATTGACTGTAGATCAAATGCTTTTCACCGACAGCAAGGGCGCAAAAAACGTCATTTTGTAAATTTTATCAAAAAACTTTTTAAAGTTGTCGATTTGGTACGCCAATTGCCTTTGCGGATTTTCAGGAATAAGGCGAATTGATAACTTTGCCTATCGATCAGGAACTCAGAGAGACAGATAAATAATGCAGAGACTCGGACTAAATCAATCATTACAGCAGAAACTGTCTCCCCAGCAGATACAGTTTATCAAGCTGCTACAAGTTCCTACAGCCGAGCTTGACACCCGGATTGAGGAGGAGTTGGAAATCAATCCTGCCCTTGAAGAAGGAGAGGATGAACAGCCACCCGAAGAAAAGGCTGAAGCGGAACAGGAGTTTGATGAGGCGGAAGCTAAAAAGGAAGATGACGTTGACCTGAAAGATTATCTCGGTGACGATGATTCGATCGGGTATAAAATGCAGAGCGAAGGCGGTGGCGATGAAGATGACCGCGAAATGCCGATCGCAATGGGTACGAGTTTACATGAACAACTCTTATCTCAGCTTGGGTATTTGGGGTTGAACGAGCAGCAGGATGCTATTGGTAAACAACTTATTGGAAGTATTGAAGCTGATGGTTATATCCGCAGGGACCTTGACGCAATTGTAAATGACCTGGCTTTCTCGCAAGGAATTGATACAACCGTTGAAGAGGTTGAGTCAATTCTTAAAAAAATTCAGCAGTTTGATCCGGCAGGTATCGCAGCCCGAAACTTACAGGAGTGCTTGCTGCTCCAGCTTGAACGAATGGATAACGGTCATGACATTGATGTGGCCGTTGCGAAGAAAATAATCGAAGAATGTTTCGATGAGTTTACCAAGAAGCATTATCAGAAAATCCAAAAGAAATTAGGCACAGAAGACGAAGAGTTCGTTCGCGATGCGATGGAGCTTATCGTTAAGCTGAACCCCAAGCCGGGCAGTGGCAGTGCCACCGGAATGGTTAAGAATCAGTATATCATGCCCGATTTTATCCTGGTGAACAACAATGGAAAGCTTGAGCTTTCACTCAACTCCAGAAATGCGCCAGAGCTTCGCATCAGCAAGTCGTATACCGAAATGTTCAAGGCGTACGATAAAGGTGATAAAAAAGATAAAAAACTGAAAGAGGCTGTAACGTTTGTGAAGCAAAAGCTCGATGCTGCCAAGTGGTTCATTGATGCAATCAAGCAACGGCAGCATACGTTATTAAGAACAATGAAGGCCATCGTTGACTTTCAATACGACTTTTTTCAGGAAGGTGATGAGACAAAACTGAGGCCCATGATCCTTAAGGATATCGCTCAGATGATCGGCATGGATATCTCAACAGTGTCTCGTGTTGCTAGCAGCAAGGCGGTTCAAACCGATTTCGGAATTTTTCCGCTCAAATATTTCTTCTCAGAAGGCATTTCTACCGATTCAGGGGAAGAGGTGAGCAGCCGGGAGGTAAAGCAGATCATTAAAGATATTATTGAAGGCGAGGACAAGAATAAGCCATTCTCAGATGATCGTCTTGAGAAGATTCTGAATGATAAAGGTTATAACATTGCCAGGCGCACCGTAGCGAAATATCGCGAGCAGTTGAATATCCCCGTAGCCCGCTTACGTAAAGAGCTCAAATAGTGAATCTGCTGTCCAGGATTGTTTCGTATGTATTTCATCCCATGCTGATGGGTACATATTTATTCGCCCTGATGATTTTTATTTTACCGGCTGCGCTTTACCCGATCAATACCAAATCGCAGTTCATGTTTCTCGTCCTCATCTTTGTCATCACGTTTGCTTTGCCGGTGTTTATGCTTTCGATTCTAAAGACTTTTGGCTCAATAAAATCGTTTACGTTACAAACGCGTGAAGAGCGCGTTTTCCCATTCATCATGATTCTCGTGCTGTACGCATCATTCACATACATGCTTACCTATCGGATCAGTATCAATGATAATGTTTTTAAGTTTTTACTGATCATTGATGCGCTTGTGCTCGTTGCAACTTTATTTACTCTTTTTTATAAAGTAAGCGTTCATGCCATTGGCAGTATGGGCCTTGCCGGCATTTTAATTCCGCTGAATAAAGAATCTGATAATACATTTCTGTTCTGGGCAACGATTGGCGCGTTGGTGCTGGCAGGAATTGTTATGTCGGCCCGGCTACAGCTGAATGCGCACACTCCGCGTCAGGTATTGTTGGGTGCAGTGGCGGGATTTCTGATCGGCTTCTTTGGAATAATCGTATTGTTTTAAATAATAGTCTTATGGCAACCTATCAATTCCTGAAATATTCAGTAGCGCAGGGCGTGGCTTATATTACACTTAACCGTCCGGATGTATACAATGCATTGAATGATGAAATAACATACGAGCTTCAGGATGCTTTAAAAGCAGTTTCAAAAGATGAACAGGCCCGGGTTGTTGTTTTTTCAGGTGAGGGAAAGGCATTCTGCTCAGGTCAGGATTTGAAGGCTGCTTCGGGTGATCAGAAGCGCTCGTTTCTTCAATCATTGCACAAGCGGTACAATCCGATCATCATCGCGATGCGTTCGTTGCCAAAGCCAATTGTTTGCCGGCTGAATGGAGTAGCAGCGGGCGCAGGGTGCTCACTGGCACTCGCCTGTGATGTGATTGTTGCTTCAGAAGATGCAACGCTAATTGAAGTATTTATCAACATTGGCTTGGTGCCAGATTCCGGTTCATCTTATTTCTTGCCACGCACAGTTGGAATGAACAAAGCTTTTGAGTTGTGCAGCATGGGCAACCGGGTTAAGGCAACAGAGGCTGTGTCAATTGGCTTGATTAATAAAGCAGTTCCTGCAAGCGAGCTTGATAGTGCGGTTAAATTTTATACTGATTACTTCGCAAAAGCTCCTACCAAGTCAATTGGCCTTATTAAGAAAATGCTGAATAAATCAGCAACAAGCTCATTGGAAGAAATGCTGGAATATGAAGCGTATTGCCAGGAGATAGCGGGCACATCCAACGATTATAAGGAAGGCGTCACCGCATTTCTCGAAAAACGTAAGCCTGATTTTAAGGGAAAATAAAAACCCTGACGGTACACATCAGGGTTCAATAATTTTTTGGCTTGCTGGTCTAGAAGGTAGCAAGCGATACTCCAACAATAAAATTGTTGATGTTTTCAGCAGTATTTGCACCTGATAATTGCCTTTCACCAAAGCCTGCATCTTTGAAAAGAGGCGATAAATTGTAATAGGCAAAAACAGAAAGGTTTCCGCCTCCAATCCGGAAATACGGACCGAAACGTATAGGATACAAATTGAAGTTCTGTTTATCCTTTACTTTCTTCTTCTCACCATCATCACTGTATTTCTGCTTGGTATATGAATCAAACAGTACACCTACCTTGAAACCCAATGAAATCTTAAAGCTGCGGTTTGGATCATCCGGCCGGGTGCTAAAGCGCACTTCAAGGGGTATATCCAGGTAGTTTGTAATCAGCTTTGATTTGCGAAGATTAGAAAACTGAGAAGGCACCATGAATACGGTATCCTGTGTTGCGTTATAGCCAAGTGTTTTAAAATTATTGAATTTATACCGCTCAAGACCAAAGCCGATACCCGGGTGAAGACTGAACTTGGACTTGCCGATTCGCATGTCGTAGAAATAATAGATGTTGAAAGTGCTTGAACCAAAAAAACTGGTATTAAAACCTGCTTTTTCTGATGGAAAATTAAAGCCAAAATCAAGTTGAAATGTGCCCGGAATATCCGGACGACCCTTCTTTTTTTCAGTTACCACGGTAGTGCCCTGGGCAGCAGCAGCACCCGCAAGAAGCGTAAAGAGAAGTAAAATGGTTAGCTTTTTTGTTGGTATACTCATTTCAATTGGATATGGAGGCACAAAAATAGACTTTTTGGTATCGGGTGCAAAAGCTGTTTTTGGATGAGTTGATTTATTATTTACATTTGCAGTCCAAAAAATGGCATTTGGACCCGTGGCTTAAT
>CAZHQP010000231.1:0-5014 GCA_964534735.1 uncultured Roseivirgaceae bacterium | reverse complement strand
AGGATTGCATGATCTTGACCTTTCAGTACGTGCGTACAACTGTTTGAAAGCTGCTGATGTGAAAACACTTGGTGACCTGGTTGAACTTGAAATTTCTGACATGATGAAGTTCAGAAACTTCGGTAAGAAATCGCTCGCTGAATTGGAGCAACTCGTAGCAGAGAAAGGCCTTACTTTCGGTATGGACCTTGCAAAATATAAATTGGACGAAGATTAAGTTATAACCGATCATGAGACACGGTAAGAAGGTAAATCACTTAGGAAGAACTGCCAGCCACCGGAAAGCTTTGCTTTCCAATATGGCCTCTTCCCTTATTTTGGAGAAACGCATTACCACCACAGTGGCTAAGGCGAAAGCATTGAGAAAATATGTTGAGCCTCTTTTGACTAAGTCAAAAAGCGATACAACGCATTCAAGAAGAACAGTTTTCTCATACCTGCAAAATAAAGAGTCGGTTAAGGAATTGTTCGGTTCAGTAGCTTCTAAGATTGCTGAGCGTGCTGGTGGTTACACCCGCATTATCAAACTTGGTGATGTACGTTTAGGTGATAACGCTGAAATGTGCCTGATCGAGCTTGTAGATTATAACACATTATATTCTAAAGACGAGAAAGCTGGAAAAGCAACTAAAACCCGCAGAAGCCGCAGATCATCTGGTAAGAAGACTGAAGGCGCTGAGGAAGGTGCAGAAGAAGCAACTCCAAAAGCTGAGAAAAAAGAGAAGCCGGCTAAAAAGGCTCCTGCTAAGAAAACAGCTGCTAAAAAGAAGAAAGAAGACTAGTGATAGGATTCAGATACATAAAAGAGGGATTGGACTTCGGTTCAATCCCTTTTTTTATGACTTTTCATTGGTTCGTGTCCTCACGAACCAAAACAATGAATTGTCTTTCGGTTTGTGGGACACATCAAGGAAAGAGGTCTGTGTGGACACAGACCACGGAAATGGGATTGCAAACGTTTGGGGAGAAAAATCCGGGGTTTAGCCCCTGTAATCCTGTGGGAATTTTAATTTTGTAAAACTTATAAAAAGCGTGGGTAAAGCATACTTACTTCTAGCAGACGGCCTTCTTGTAGAGGGCATTGCCATCGGCAAAAAAGGTACTACAGGCGGAGAGATCTGCTTCAACACCGGAATGACCGGGTATCAGGAGATTTACACCGATCCTTCTTATTACGGCCAGATCATCGTTAACACAACGGCTCACATTGGTAACTACGGGACACTGGATTCTGAGCAGGAATCAGCTGACCCCAAGATCAAGGGGCTTGTGGTGAATGATTACTCGAATGATTTCAGTCGCTTCACAGCAAAAGAAAGCCTTCAACAGTATTTAGAGAAGCATAACATCGTGGGTTTAGCCGGAGTTGATACCCGTATGCTGGTACGTTACATCAGAAGCAGGGGTGCCATGAACGCCCTGATCTCATCTGAACTTACACCTGAGCAAATGCGTGAAGAAATCAAGAAGGTTCCATCGATGGACGGACTTGAGCTTTCTTCCCAGGTAACAACAAAAGAAGCGTATACTGTCGGTGACGAGAAAAAGGCGGAGCTGCGTATTGCAGCGCTTGATCTTGGAATTAAAAAAAGCATACTCACCAATCTTACTCAGCGCGGCTGCTATGTGAAAGTGTTTCCGGCAAAAACTTCTTTTGCTGAAATGGAGAAGTTTAAGCCTGACGGATATTTTATCTCGAATGGTCCTGGCGATCCGTCTGTTATGAGTTACGCGATTGATACGGTTAAAGAGACGCTAAAAAATGATAAGCCGACTTTCGGAATCTGTTTGGGTCACCAGGTGCTTGCGTTGGCCAATGGCGTATCAACCTATAAAATGCACCACGGTCACCGCGGATTAAACCATCCGGTGAAAAATTTGATTTCCGGTTTGGGTGAAATGACTTCGCAAAATCACGGCTTCGCGGTAAGCGAGAAAGACATCGATAAAAATCCGAATGTTGAAGTAACGCACCTTCATTTGAACGATAATACGATCATGGGAATCCGCGTGAAGAATAAGAAAGCATTTTCCGTTCAATACCACCCGGAAGCGTCTCCAGGCCCGCATGATTCACGTTACTTATTCGATCAATTTGTAACGATGATTAAAGAAGATAAAAAACTTAAATCTTAAATTTTAATTCTAAAATACATTTATGAGTTTAATTGAAAGCATTCATGCCCGTCAGATTCTTGACAGCCGGGGAAATCCAACCATCGAAGTTGATGTTGTAACTGAAAGCGGTGCGTACGGACGTGCAGCAGTTCCATCTGGTGCCTCTACGGGTACTCACGAAGCTGTTGAGCTTCGCGATAACGACAAGAAGAAATATATGGGTAAAGGCGTTCTCAAAGCGATCGAGAATGTAAATACTAAAATTGCCACTGAGCTTGTCGGGTTTTCTGTTTACGAACAGAACCTGTTAGACAAAATCATGATCGAGCTTGATGGAACTGCAAACAAAGGCAAACTTGGTGCGAATGCGATCCTTGGAACCTCACTCGCTATTGCAAAAGCAGGTGCGATGGAAGCAGGTATTCCGCTATACCGTTACATCGGTGGTGTTAGCGCCAACACACTTCCGGTTCCGATGATGAATATTCTGAATGGCGGTAGCCATGCAGATAACTCAATCGATTTCCAGGAATTTATGGTTATGCCGGTTGGAGCGGATACATTCTCTGAAGCTTTGCAAATGGGCGCTGAGATTTTTCATACACTGAAAAAAGTTCTTCATGATAAAGGTCTGTCTACAAACGTTGGTGATGAAGGCGGTTTCGCTCCGAACATCAAATCAAACGAAGAAGCGATTGAGATTGTATTGAAAGCAATTGAGAAAGCAGGTTACAAGCCAGGCTCTGACGTGTGGATTGCACTTGATCCGGCTGCATCGGAATTCTACGATTCAAAGACCAAGTTGTATCATTTCAAAAAATCGAACGGTAAAAAATTGAAGCCGTTGGAAATGGCTGATTACTGGACAAACTGGGCCAAGAAATATCCGATCATCTCATTGGAAGATGGTATGGCCGAAGATGATTGGGCTGGCTGGACAGCGCTTACGCAAAAGATTGGTGACAAAGTTCAATTGGTAGGCGATGATTTGTTTGTAACCAATGTGAAGCGTCTTCAGAAAGGTATTGATGATGGCGTTGCCAATGCAATCCTGATCAAAGTAAACCAGATCGGCTCGTTGACTGAAACCATCGATGCTGTTAACCTTGCAAAGCGTAACTCTTACAAGAGCGTTATGTCGCACCGTTCTGGCGAGACCGAAGACAGTACGATTGCTGACCTTGCGGTTGCCTTGAATACCGGCCAGATCAAAACCGGTTCAGCATCCCGTTCAGACCGGATGGCGAAGTACAACCAGTTGATCCGAATTGAAGAAGAGCTTGGAGAAACAGCTTACTTCCCGGGTAAAAACATGTAAAATTGACTGAATTTGAAATGAACCCTGTTGCCTAAAAATGGTGACAGGGTTTTTTATTTAATTTTATCTACCTTAGTCATCATTTTTTAAGCTGTATGTTGAAGAAACTACCAAAAGCCTTCCGCAACTTTTACATCGTCACCGGGGGTATTTTTTTAATCTGGATGTTGATTTTAGACTCCAATGATTTTGTGTCACGCTACAAGCTCTCTTCCAAGCTGAGCTCGCTTGAAAGCGAGAAGGAATATTATACGGAGAAGATCAAGGAAGTTGAAAAGGACCATAAAGAGCTTATGGGTACCCGCGAATTGCTTGAAAAATTCGCGCGCGAGAAATATTTAATGAAAAAAAGCACGGAAGATATCTTTGTTGTCGTTGAAGAGTAGTCTATGAAGCGATCGCTTGTCCTCTTTTTTGTATTTTTTCTGCTCAGCTCAACGCTGATTGCGCAACGCGATCTTGATGATGATAGCTGGTCAATAAAGAACAGGGGATTCATTGGCTTTGGATTAACGGGGTTAAGTCTGGGTAGTTCACCTTATTACGGCAAATACTTTACGATTGGTGTTTCAGGGCAGGTGGGTTACATGCTCACAGAACATTTATCTGCAGGTGCAGGTGTTGACTTTGAATATACATCTTACTCCACTCAGGGTTTAAAGCTTTACTCAACCGGAACATACCCATTCCTCCGGTATAACATCAAGCAGTTTTTTATTCAAACAGAATATGCCTTTTATACATTAAAGGCTAAGACCTCAACGGAAGAAGAGCAAGTAAGTGCAGAGCGCTGTTTTATTGGATTAGGATATTGCCCCGAGACTTCAAGTCGTGGTAAGTTCAATGTGTTGGTGTCGTATGATGTACTGTATGAAAATACAGGTCTTTTCCCTTCGCCCTTATCAATTCGGGTGTTCTATACCTTTCATTAGAATTTTAAATCGAACTTCTTCGCAAGCTCTTTCAAATCTTCAACCACTTTTGGATTGAGCGGAATTCCTTCTTTTAACCGGACGGCATTCATTTCCCGTTCCGGATCTCCGGGAATTAAAACCCGAGACTGACCTTCAACTGTTTTGGCTGAACGGAAACGTTTGATCCAGTTATCCATGTGTGATTTGAATTCTTCCGCAGCACGGAATGCATCAATGCGCATCGCTCCAAAGAAATGTCCGATACCTTTACCAACCGGATCAGCCGGAGGTGCAAGAAAGCTTACAAAAGGCGGAACCCACGGGCCGTAGTTTGCACCCGAGAGCACAGCAGAAAAAATATCAACGATCGAACCCAGTCCATAACCTTTATGGCTTCCATGCTCAAAATCACTTCCAAGCGGAACGAGCGCACCGCCATCTTTTAATTCATGGGGATTAGTTGAAGTCTTCCCATTTTTATCCTGGATCCAGCCTTCAGGCGCTTCTTTATTTTTTCTTTGTAATATCTCGAGCTTGCCATTTGCGGCTGTTGTGGTTGCCATATCTGCGACAAATGGAGGTTGTTTGTCAGCCGGAATTGCAACAGCAATCGGGTTTGTGCCTAATAGTCTTTCAATAGAATAGGTTGGTGCAACGAGTGGAC
>CAZHQP010000230.1:0-5041 GCA_964534735.1 uncultured Roseivirgaceae bacterium | reverse complement strand
TTGCTGAATTGTTTCTGTCAGGTCGGGCACATGTTCGATAACGTGCCAGGCAGATATCACATCAAATTGTTTCGATGAAACTGTTGACAAGGATGCATGGATTTTTTGACGAGCATTGGATTCAGCTTTTGAACGTGCGGATTCAGAGGGTTCAACACCTTCAGCCTGCCAGCCTTTGGCTTTTAGGGTTTTCAGGAAGTCTCCGGTTCCACAACCGAAGTCAAGCGCAAACTGATTTTCTTTTTTTCGACCTATAATTCGAGCTTTCCAGCTGAGTGCGAATGATTTTGCTATGTTATACAGAATTCCGATTCCTCCGGATGTCTTACCAGAATGTGAAATGTATTCTTCCGATTGGTAGTATGAACCGAGATTTTGAAGTTCTGGCCGGGGAGAGGTAATTCCAAGGCCACAGCTTTCGCATCGATTTACGGCAAATGTTTCATGTGAAACTGTGAAGTCGGTGCACTGAAGAAAAGGTTTTATGGAACGGCTTTTACAAACCGGGCATTCCGTAATACTTACCATTACTTGCCAAGATAGATGGTTAGAATGGAAATATCAGCTGGAGATACTCCGCTGATCCGTGATGCCTGGCCGATTGTTTCAGGTTTTATTTTTTTAAGCTTTTCGCGACCTTCCGATGAAAGTGCTTTTACCCGATCGTATTCAAAGTCAGGAAGAATTTTATAATTGTCAAGGTTGCCGATTTTCTCAGCCAGCTTTTGCTCGCGATCAATATAACTTTCGTATTTCACAGCAATTTCTACCTGCTCCTGAATTTCGGGAGTGTAGTTATTCAACAAAGCAGCGAGCTCTGAATTAATCTCTTTAAACTCAGCCAATCCAATTTGCGGTCTGCGAAGAAGATTTACCGCGTTTACTTTTTCACGAATTGCTGATGTACTAAGATTTTCAAGCCCTTCATTAACCGATTCCGGTTCTACTTTAATTTTCGAAAGCTCTTCGGTTAGGCTCTTAATATCGTTTCGCTTGTCAATTACTTTTTCCACCCGTTCGTCACTGGCAAGACCAATCTTATGACCGAGTTCAGTTAAGCGTAAATCTGCATTATCCTGACGAAGTAAAATTCTGTATTCAGCCCGGGAAGTGAACATTCGATAGGGCTCTTGAGTGCCTTTATTAACAAGGTCATCAATCAGCACTCCAATGTAAGCTTCCGATCTCTTTAATATGAAGGGATCTTTTTCATGTACTTTATTATGGGCATTGATTCCGGCCATAAGTCCCTGACAAGCAGCCTCTTCGTAGCCCGTAGTACCATTAATTTGACCCGCAAAGTACAGATTATCAATCAGTTGCGTCTCCAATGTCATTTTTAATTGAGTAGGAGGAAAGAAATCATACTCTATCGCATAGCCAGGCCGGAACATCTTTGCCTTTTCAAATCCAGGAATTTTTGTGAGCGCCTGATGTTGGACGTCTTCCGGAAGCGATGTTGAAAATCCGTTAACATAAATCTCAACCGTATTCCATCCTTCCCGCTCAACAAATATTTGATGACGTTCACGTTCTGCAAATCGATTTATTTTATCCTCAATTGAAGGGCAGTAACGTGGACCAAGCCCTTTAATCCTTCCGCTAAACATAGGAGACTTTTCGAATCCTTCGCGAAGCTCCGCATGAACATCTTCATTCGTGTAGGTGATCCAGCAGCTAACCTGTTTTTCTAATGGCTTCGTGTCACTGTAAGAAAACTTGCCTGGCTTCTCATCTCCGGGTTGCTCTTCCATTTTTGAGTAATCAAGAGAACGGCCGTCTACGCGTGGAGGCGTTCCGGTTTTCATTCTTCCGGATTCAAACCCAAGTGAAACTAATTGTTCGGTTAATCCTGTGGCTGACTTCTCTCCTGTTCTTCCGCCTCCAAAGTTCTTTTCTCCGATATGGATTTTTCCATTCAGGAAAGTTCCGTTAGTAAGAACCACGGACTTTCCTTTAATCTCTAATCCAAGCGCTGTTTTGATTCCAACAGCTTTTCCATCCTTTATCAGGATTTCTTTTGCCATCTCCTGCCAGAAATCGACATTTTGAATTCCTTCAAGCGCAAGTCTCCATTCTTCTGCAAACCGCATCCTGTCATTTTGCGTTCTCGGACTCCACATGGCAGGCCCTTTCGACATATTCAGCATTCTGAATTGAATCATCGATTTATCCGAAATTATCCCTGATTGTCCACCCAGGGCATCTATTTCTCTAACAATTTGTCCCTTCGCGACCCCGCCCATTGCTGGGTTGCACGACATCTGGGCTATGGTGTTCATATTCATAGTTACCAAAAGCACTTTCGAGCCCATATTGGCAGCAGCGGCAGCAGCCTCGCATCCGGCATGACCGGCACCCACAACAATTACATCGTATTCTGGTAGCATATCTTAGTTCCACGTGGAACTCCACTTTTCTTTAGTCCACAATTCCACAAGGCTTATCCACAAGTTTCACGTGGAACGTATTCCGGAATTATTTGGTCAAAGATAGGTAAGAGTCCTCTTTTTCACGCATGGCCTTTTTCTGCGACTTAGTCTTATCGTTATAGCCAAGCAAGTGTAGAACCCCGTGGATGATAACCCGGTTCAATTCGGTCTGGAAATCTGTTTCGAAGGTTTGGGCATTTTCTCGAACGCGATCTACACTGATGTAGATCTCCCCTTCAATTTCAGTTTTAGAAGGATTATAGTTGAAGGTAATGATGTCAGTAAGGGTATTGTGCTTCAGAAACTGAATATTCATCTCTGCGAGATATTCATCTGAGCAAAAAATGTAATTGAGTGAAATGAGCTTTGCCCCCTCCTTGTCAATAGTTTTTTTAATCCAGGAGGAGGTTTTTTTAGAATTGGAAAGCTTGAAACGGGGTTTTTGGGAGAAGTAGTTGATTTCAGCCATTAAATGGATTTTATCAAATGACTGTCAGCCTGAGCTTGTCGAAGGCTTTTTACTCAGGTTTCGACAGGCTCAACCTGACATACGTATTAATTATTCATGTAGAAGCTTAACTCTACTGTTTTTCCATTTTCATGGAATTCCACTTGGTCTGACAGATGTTTCATCAGAAATATTCCCCGACCGCCCGGTTTTTCAAGATTTTCAGGTGAAGTGGGGTCAGGAAGTGAATCGTGATTAAAGCCCGGACCCTCGTCTTTCACTACAAACTTCAGAAGATTGTCATTCAGAGTTAGGCTCAGAAAAACATTCTTCGAAGAGTTTCCGGCATTTCCGTGGCGGATCGCATTATTAACAGCTTCTGTTACTGCGATCATAATATTTCCATAAAGATCCTCATCCAGGTGAAAGCGCTCCTTCGCATTATCAATGAAGCTTTCAATCATCCTGATGTTTTCAATAATTGACGGAATTTGGATGCTTATGGTATTCATTTTCTTATTTATTACCCCCTATTCGCTTGAAATACTCACTAACTTCCTTTTTATAGTAAGGATACAGCTTGGGTGGTACGGTTTTCAACAATTCTACTTCTTTTTCCTTTAAACGTAAATATTCTTCAACAGCTGGCGGAATTTCTTTTTCATAGTCTTTAGCAGTCTCGCCTTTTCGTTCTTCATCGAGATCCTGTTCACGCATCGACTTCTCAGATTCAAGCAAACGCGTTAAGATTTCCTTTTGCCGTTCGATGAGCTTATCGGTTAATTGCTTATTCACCAATTCAGTTTCTGTCTCTTCCATTTTATCGGAAAGATTTCCGCCAGGAGACTTCCCACCATTCTGATCTTTCATCTTTTCCTCCATTTGTTGGAGTGCGCGTCTTATTCTTTCCTGTTCTGCAGCCATCTCTGCGAGTTCTTCCGACATTTCACGACCCTGCTTTCCACTTCCTTTTAAATCCTGAATGCGTTGATTAAGCTGTTGCTGCATCTGACCAAGACTTTGTTTGCCGCCTTTCTTAGGTTTTCCCTTTCCAGGTTTTGCCTGCGCCATCATTTTCATCATCATATCAAAATGACTATCAAGCATTAATGCAAGGTTATTAATGGCCGTCATACTGAATTGCATTTCAGTTGAAGCTTGCTGGCGTCTGCGTTCTTTATTCGCTTCAATTACTTTATCCACGCGTGTATTGAGCTCTGTAACTTCGCGCGTAACAAACGAGCTCATCATAGCATCTTTCTTACTTAGTTCTAACAAGCTGTCTTCCAGCACTTTAACATCATCTTTTAGTTTTAATTGCTGTTGGGCTAAAACATTGAACCGCGGATCGTTTTGTTCGAGCTCACGGAATTTTTTAATCAGATTTTCCTGATCAAATGAGATTTTAATTAATCCGTGAATGATCTGGCGTAATGATTCAAGGTTTTGCTCAGCCATTTCCATTTCAGAATCGCTTTGCATGCCTTCCATTTGCTGTTGCATTTGCTGCATTTGCTGTGCAGCCTTTTTTTGCGATTCTTTTGCCTTCGAAGGGTTGCCTTCTTTCAATTTTTGCTCACTTTCTTCCTGTGATTTTTGCACTTCCTGCGACTTTTCTTTTTCAGGTGCCCCTTTTTCGTCTAATTCCTCGCCCAGTTTTCTTAATTCTTCGAGTTTTTCCTCCGTTTTTTTGAATTCTTCATTCAATTTTTCCTGCTGCTCAGCTAATTCCTGGCTTTTTTGATCTTTAGACTGTTCCTGATTTTTTTCACCCTTTTGCTGGTCCTTGTTATTTTTTTGTCCGAACTCTTTTTCAAGCTGCTCACTTTTTTCCTGGAGCTGCTGCTGAGCTTCTTTCTTTTCTTTGATATCCTTAATGGCTTGATCAAGTTTGTAGTCAAATTGAAGCTGCTTGAATAATTCGAGTGTGCGCTCAAGCTCTTTCTCAAGATTTTTAGAATTTTGGTTCAGCTTATCTAATGTGCGTTGAATCTGCTGCGGATCATTCTTTTCTTTCAAAAGCCTCTCGAGCTCTTCCATTAATTTTTTGGTCTCTTCGTCTAAAAGCTCTTCCATCAGCTTCTTAATCTGTTCGGCCTTCTCACGAATCTTTTCATCCTGTTCTGTAAAGGCTTCTTTCTTTTGCTCAAGCAATTTGTTT
>CAZHQP010000229.1:0-5072 GCA_964534735.1 uncultured Roseivirgaceae bacterium | reverse complement strand
ATCTTTTAAGTTGGTTAATCCTTCTTTCTTTAAGTGATTGAATTCAGCAATAAGAACGATGCCGTTAAGTACAGCCACACCGAAGAGTGCAATAAAGCCGATGCCAGCCGAAATGCTAAAGGGCATTCCTCTAAGCCACAGCGCAAACACACCGCCTATTGCGGACAACGGGATAGCGGTATAAATCAGTAATCCCTGCTTCACCGATCCGAATGCGAAGAATAATAGGATGAAAATGAGTGCCAATGAAACAGGAACCGCTATCGCGAGGCGTGCTTTTGCTTCCTGTAAATTTTTGAACGTTCCTCCATATGTAACATAATATCCTGGAGCGAACTTTAGCTGAGCAGACACTTTGCCCTGCAACTCGTTAACAATGCTTTCCACATCACGGCCCCGGGTGTTAAAGCCCACTACAATTCTACGCTTGGCGTCATCGCGCTGAATCTGGTTAGGGCCAACTTCCAATACTACATCGGCTACCTGAGATAACGGGATTTGGATTCCATTGCCAGCCGTTAGATACAGATTCCTGATATCGTCAATGGATTTCCGGTTTGAATTATCAAGCCTGACTACGATATCAAATCGTTTTTCGCCTTCAAAGAGAAGTCCGCCACTTTGCCCGGCCATAGCCGTATTAATAGCATCATTCGCTTGCCGAACAGAGATATTGAATCGTGCAAGCTGATCCCGCTTCAGGCGGATAATGATCTGGGGTAATCCGGTCATGTTTTCCAGGAAAAGACTTTCGGTACCGTCAATCGTAGCAACCAGCTTACCTACCTGTGAAGCATATATCGTCAGTTGATCTAAATCTTCACCGTATATTTTTACTACAACATCCTGTCGGGCACCGGTCATCAGCTCATTAAATCTCATTTGTATCGGATGCTGAAAACCAAACCAGGCACCGGGCACATTTTCGTTCAAAGCCTGCTGCATTTTACCAATCATCTCATCTTTTGTCTTAGCGGTTACCCACTCTGATTTGTCTTTCATTACTACCATCATGTCAGCCGCTTCAATGGGCATCGGATCTGTCGGAATTTCGGCAGAACCAATCTTGGCAATAACCTTTTCTACTTCGGGAAAATTTTTAAGGAGTACTTCTTCCCCTTTAAGAGTAGCCTGAACGGTCGATGTAAGATTAGTACCTGTCATCAGGCGTGTATCCACAGCAAAATCACCCTCATCAAGTTCCGGAAGAAACTCTCCACCCATAGAAGCAAACAGTACAATACTTACGGTCAGCAATCCGACAGCCATACCAATAATAAGTTTCCTTTTATTTAGTGCCCACGTTAACGCAGGCGTGTACACATGCTGAATACGGCCGATAATTCTGTCTGAAATGTTCCTTTTGTGCGTTGTTACCTTACTTAAAAATAAGGTTGAAGCAAGTGGAACGTAGGTAAGTGACAGCAGGAATGCTCCGATAATTGCAAAGATCACGGTTTGCGCCATCGGCTTAAACATCTTTCCTTCAATGCCTACCAATGATAAGATGGGCAGATAGACAATAAGTATAATGATCTGACCAAAGGCAGCTGCATTCATCATCTTCTTGGCGGATGATCCCACCTGTTCATCCATTTGATCTTGCGTAAGTTTTCCGGAAATTCCCGACACACCGATATAATGCAAGGTGGCTTCTACGATAATAACAGCTCCGTCAACAATCAATCCGAAATCAATCGCCCCCAGGCTCATCAAATTTCCGGAGACACCAAAGAGATTCATCATAATGATGGCAAAAAGCATCGCCAATGGAATAACAGAAGCGACTACCAGACCTGCCCTCAGATTTCCAAGGAGTAGTACGAGAACAAAAATCACGATGAGTGCACCCTCTGCCAGATTTCGTGTTACTGTTTCAATGGCATGGTTCACTAGTTTAGTTCGATCAAGGAAGGGTTCAATCGCCACACCTTCCGGCAGGGTCTTCTCAATGGTAGCAATTCGTTCTTTAACGTTAGCAATGACCTGTGAGGAGTTTGCTCCTTTGAGCATCATCACAACAGCTCCAACTGTTTCGCCTTGACCATTCTGTGTCATGGCACCGTAGCGGATGGCATTACCAAGTCTGATGGTCGCGACATCACGCATCAGCAATGGCATGCCCTTATCTGATGAGCGTACAATGATATTGCCTATATCATCCGTTGATTTGATTAAACCTTCGCTGCGAATAAAGTAGGCACTTGTGTTTTTTTCTATATAAGCACCACCTGTGTTTTGATTGTTATTTTCCAGGGCAGTAAACACCTCACTGATCGACAAGTTGAGGCTTCGTAGCTTTTCAGGTGAGAGCGCTATCTCAAATTGCTTAAGATACCCGCCAAAACTGCTTATATCGGCAACACCTTTGGTACCCAGAAGTTGTCTGCGCACGATCCAATCCTGAATGGTACGTAGTTCCATCACAGAATATTTGCTTTCAAAGCCAGGTTTTGGTTTTACGATATATTGGTAGATTTCTCCCAGCCCGGTAGTCATAGGAGCCAGCTCAGGAATGCCAACACCTGGAGGTATCTGTTTCTTGGCTTCTGTAAGACGTTCATTTACCTGCTGTCTTGCCCAATAGCCATCAGAGGCGTCAGAAAAGACGATGGTAACAACGGATAAACCAAAGCGTGAAAAAGATCGAATCTCCACTATCCCGGGAATAGTGGCCATTGTTTGTTCTACCGGGAAAGTAACCAGTCGCTCTATATCCAATGCAGATTGTGAAGGTGCGATGGTCAAGACTTGTACCTGATTGTTGGTAATATCCGGCACGGCATCAATTGGAAGCTGTGTTACTTCATAACTTCCCCAGGAGATGAGGCCGAGAATGAATAAGCCTACAATGAGCTTATTGCGTATTGAAAATTGAATGATGGAATTGAGCATAAATGCTTAATCATTGTTATTAAAATTGGGTAATACAGGCGTATCTGTTAAGTCGCCCGGGAATAGGAACTACTCCGGAATAGATAGGCAAAACAGAATCAATGATTAAGCCTTAGGAGGCTGCCAAAAAGAGAATTGGTATAAAGAAGCTCCAAATGGTGATACGTACGTACAGGGCTTTGATGTTGTATGTTGAACTCTGGCGGGAAGTTCGGAAAATGACTCCGCTGGTATCGCGGTTGAGAACGATACCTCTTCACAGTGATGGCTTTTAAATGGCAATTGCTGGTCATGCTGATAATCACTGTCCTTAATATCTCCACTGAAATAATGAAGCATTATGAAACTTACAAAGCTGACCTCACGATTTTGATTTTTGTGTTCCGCAAAATGTTCAAATAAGACCGGAATACGCGCTAATTCCTGCAAATCGATATTGATCGAAATGTAGATTAATAAAAACGCTATGGCTATCGGACGTCTCATTTTGTTAATTGATCAAATCAACGAATTAAATCTGAACGGATTCTGAATTCCGGGTACCTAAAATAAAGAAAATATATTGAGTTTTCATGGGCATCCGAATTATTAGGATTCATTCGGAACACCATTGAGGTTTTAGAGGAGAGGATTGTCCAGAGCAAGGACTTTGTTCGGAATGTTTAGAGGCATTATTTGCCGATGCAGAATCTTCTCAATCTTGACTATCAATACGATAAGAGAAACAAGTAACAAACTGGTGACACGATTCGGCCAAACAGATCGAACTACCTCGAAACATCTGTGACTTGAGCAAACATAATACTTTGCCTGGTAATGTTAGCCTGCTTCAAGAAAGAATGTGAAGAGATTTTAGAGATGTTATGGCACTAGTCGACCTGAATATGCATATGTGTGACTCAGTTGACTTTTGTTTCATATTCTTGATTAAACAGGGTGTGTGTGAAAGATTTTCTTTTTTGAATGAATATTTTGATCATACCGTACGGTATTATTTTTTTTTCTATATATTTGATCATCGTTATGAAAGAACTACCGTCAAAAGGGGAAAGAACGCGTCAATTTATTATTGAGAAGACGGCTCCTATATTCAACACAAAGGGCTTTGCAGGAACGTACCTGAGTGATCTTGAAAAGGCTACGGGTTTGACGAAAGGTGGTATCTATTGCAATTTTGAGAGTAAAGATGAGGTGGCTTTAGCAGCGTTCGATTATAACTTTGGGAGGGTAAACGAATATATAGCGAAACGAGTTCTTGCCGAAGATCATTCAGTTGACAGACTACTTGTTTATCCGAAAGTGTATCGTGACTTTTTGAAAATTCCTTTTCTCCAACCAGGATGCCCAATTTTGAACACTTCAACTGAAGCTGATGATACGCACCCACAGCTAAAAGTGAAGGCCGCGAATGCTTTACAGTTTTGGAAAAAAGCAATTGAAAACCAGGTGAAACGCGGGATTGCACGAAACGAAATAAGCGGTGATACAAATCCGGCAGAAGTGGCTGTCATTATTATGGCCTTCATTGAGGGGGCTGTGATGCAGGCTAAAGTGACAAACCGGTCCGCGGAACTAAGAATAGCAATGAATTATCTTGAAAAAATTATACGGCAGTTGAAGATGTAATTTTTTTTGATTATTAAAATACCGTACGGTATTTTAATTTGATATGAAAATAAACTCCGTCACGGCCTCTATAGGTATAACAAAAGAATCAACTCTGGAGAAGCAGGTTATTAAACAAAGTTAGTAAGATTCATATGAGCGAAGTGTTTATCGTATCAGCTAAGCGAACTCCTATCGGTGGATTCCTGGGTGCGTTGTCGACCTATTCGGCTCCTGAGCTGGGTGCCATCGCCATAAGGCAAGCCTATGAATCTGTTAAAATAGATCCATCGCAAATAGATTCTGTGTATTTCGGCAATGCACTCCCGGCAAATTTGGGCCAGGCTCCCGCAACACAGGCCACAAAGTTTGCTGGAATACCCGATGACGTTGACAGTACAACTATCAATAAGGTTTGTTCTTCAGGGCTAAAAGCAGTAAGCATTGCCGCACAGCAAATACAGCTTGGATTGGAGCACACAGTGATTGCCGGAGGTATGGAAAGTATGAGTAATGCTCCGCATTATGCGAATTTGAGAAAAACAACAAAACTTGGCCACAATCAACTAACG
>CAZHQP010000228.1:0-5083 GCA_964534735.1 uncultured Roseivirgaceae bacterium | reverse complement strand
GGAGGGTAAGCAATCGGCAAATATCCAGCTCATCGTCTACGACTAAAGCTTTCTTCATGTAAAAATATAAGGTTCCTAAATTATCGAACACTCAATACGCCTTTGTGGCGAATTGTTTTCAGGCTTTTGACATCGTAGCGATTTCCAATTCCCTGCTTGGTTACCCGGAAAGGAAAGAAAATTTTAATCATTAAAGCTGCCACGCTCCAACCGCCTGCGAAAAGAATCACAATCGATAACAGAACTTTTACTAAGTCTTCCATAACAATGATTTTCCACACCAAACAGAAAAATCATGCCACGGGGAAAAATTCACGTTATCAAATGCAATACCGGAGAAATGTAGAAAAAATTCCCCAAATAATGGGGAACTAAGTAATCAGCGGGTATTTGAAAGTGTGCCCTGTTACCCTGAATCGCATGGCACGCTTTTTACCTAACGTATACAAAACTAAAACACACTCAATATGAATAATTTACTTTATCTCATCGCGGTTATATTAATAATTGGATGGATTTTCGGCTTCTTCTTTTATAGCGCTGGCGGATTAATTCACATTCTTTTGGTGATTGCCGTAATTGCTATTGTATTAAGATTGATTCGCGGGGACAGAGTTTAACAATAAGAGGCATTTCCCGTTACCACTATCAGGAAATGCCTCTTTACTTTATGCCAAAATCCCTCAAACGTTTTTTCAAGATTGCCGGTATTATTCTCCTTGTCCTTACAGGGCTAATATGTTTTGGCGCATACTTTCTAACCGGTAAGGCCGAACAGGAGATCGGTAAAAAGCTGGCAACGCTTGGCATTCATTCCAAATCAGTTTCCGTAAGTCTGTTAAAAAGATCTATTGAACTTGATAGTGTTGTTTATTCGAATCCGGATACGACTGTCAAATACCCGCATCAGGGTTCACTTCAAAAAATTAAAATAAGCGGAATACACATTATTCAGTTTCTGAAAAAGAAAGAGCTGATAATTAATAACCTTATTATATCAGATGGCAACATCGCATATAATAAAATTCTTAAATCTCACCCTGATTCATCCGCATCAAAAGATTCTTCCAAAGAAAAAATCAACAGTGTAGAGTTCAAGTACATCCTGGTAACAAATATCAGTGCATCAATACTAAATGATACACTCTCTGAAAGCTCTGGAGCAATTGATAAGCTGGAGATAGAAGATATTTCCTTGATGTTTAAATCCGACACTACGGTATCCGTTGGATCAGTCATCGCTAACCTCCAAAAGCTGAAACAGCAAAAGAAAGGTGCACTCCATAATTTTTCCGTATCACGTGTTAATTATAACAGCAAAAAAGCCGTTCTAGAAGCGGATTCACTCAAAATATTCTCAACCTATACCAAAACGGATTTTGCACGCGTAGCAAAAATCCAGAAAACCAGGCTCGATATCTTATTACCAAAAGCCACGCTGGAAGGAATTAATGAAAAGAGATTTTTCTCAGATTCAACGCTTGAAATTGCCAAAATTACCATACCCAAACCGGTTGTCCATGCGTATCGCGATAAGCGCTATCCGTTTGTTCGCGACTGGATTATGCCCTTGCCGATTGAAGGCATTAGAAGATTGCCCTTTAAGCTTAAGGTCGATAGCCTCCTGATCACAAAAGCGAATATCGCATATGAAGAATTTTCAGAAAAAGGGCTTGATGCAACCGGTACAATAACGTTCAATAATCTGAATGCATCCTTCGCAGGATTGAATACAAGTCTAAAAAATCCGGATAAAAAAGCCTTTTGTATCCTGATAGCCGATTGCAAAATTATGAACAGCGGAATGCTGCATGCAACTTTTAAGCTTCCATTAAACAGAAAGGTTGATTATCAAGCCTACGGAAATGTGCGCAATATGGATTTAACATCCCTAAATCCTTCCCTGGGGAATTTATCACGCATTGAGATCAGGGATGGAACATTAAACGACTTGCATTTTAACTTTAGCTATAATGATGATGTTTCAAAAGGCGAAGTGTTAATCAATTATAAAGAATTAAAGCTTCAAGCTCTGAAAAAGGATAAAACACATGAGGTGAATAAACTCCTTACTGCTGCTATTAATGCGATCGTAAAATCCGATAAGGATAAAACGGTTGATAAATCAAAACGGATGGGATTGATTGACATTGAGCGCGACAAGAAACGATTTGTGTTTCAATTATGGTGGAAATCTGTGCTGGATGGTTTGCAATCAACCTTTATTAACAACGGCAAAAAAAAGAAGGCCCTTAAAGAGCCTTCCAAATAATAGCCTTCCCAAACGACTACTTCTTTCCCCACACTTCAACAACCGCCTTTTGGGAAGATTTATTTTTAGTGTCGTACCAAAATGTTACTTTTTCGATAATCCTGTTATTTCCATTTAAATCAACAATTTTTTCGCTGCCTGCAGTGAACTGATGTTTGATCTCAATTTCCTGCCTGGTTCCGTTTTCGTACGTAATCATGCACCGGTGCATATTAATGTTGCCATCGTTAACCTTAATTTTTAAAGTTGTAAATGTTCCCTTCTTATACGTAATCGGAACTGCATCATAATCCAATGTATAATCTACGATGCGGGTTCCAAGCTGTTGCCACTCTTCTGCACCGGTTGAAGATTGAGCTACGCCAAAACGGGAATAAACGATTGCTACGATCACAATCATCATTACCAAAAGTATTCTGACTTTTTTCATAAAATTTATAAGTAGCGTTGCCTAATTAGTTTGTTTATTACGGCCTGACTGATCTTTTGAGGAGGATTTTTCTTCAGATCTTACATTAGAAGATGTTTCCTCGTGTGTGTTCGTCACTTCATCTTCTTCGTCCTGGTTGGTTCTTCTTTTTTGATCATCCTGATTTAACCCATGATTGGGATTGATGGTGTTTTGAGCCGGATTTGGGCGGCCGCTTTGCTGAGTATTGCGGTGCGAGCTTTTATCTTTCATCGAAGTATGCGATTGCACACTTGAAGAACTTTCGTTTGTGCGTTTCATAATTGATATTGGTTTTGTTGAACGTATCCAAAATCAAGAAAGAAACATGCCCGGCTAAAAATGGCTAATTCGAGATAAAATAGCCATGTTTCTTCGTCCATCAAGGGCAAGACTGCATCTCTTTGGGGAATAACGTCACACTTGCGGTTGAGATTCCCTGGTTTGCAGCGGCTGCTTTTTCTCGATTTCAATTGTTTCGATCCGCACCGCGTTTGTGTAAGGTTCAATACCATTGCCCACCTCCTTCGTGTAGACATAGGTAAGCTCCGCACCAAATAAAAAAATCAATGCAGAATAGTAAACCCAAACCAGGATAATAACCAATGATCCCGCAGCACCATAAGCCGAGTTAAAAGAGCTGTTTCCAAGATAAAATCCAATCAGGTATTTTCCCCCGGTGAACAGTGCAGTGGTCACTAATGAGCCTACCCATACATCACGCCACTTAATTTTAGCATCAGGCAACATTTTAAACATTAGTCCGAAGAGTATGGCAATGAAGAGCAGGGATAGTACGATGTTGAGAAACGTGACAATCGTTAAGGTTATTCCACCCAGATTGTCAGATAATCGCTCCTGGAACATAACAAGCAGCGTGTCGAATACAAGCGAAACCATTAGTACGAACCCCATGCTGATAACCATCGCCAGTGACAGCAACCTGTTCACAATAAACTTGATAAATCCCTTTTTAGGCTTTGGTTTGATCTTCCAGATCTGGTTGATACTTAGCTGCAATGACAGGAACACGGAAGTCGCGCTTAGAACAAGCGTAATAATTCCGATAACCCGGGCCAGCCAGGAGTCTGAATTGCGGGCAGCATTCAACACGATACTTTCAATCTCGTGTGCGCTTCCCTGCCCGATCAGCGCACCGGCTTGCGAAATAAGCTCACGCTGTACATCCGTCCGCTCAAACAATGTCGAGCCAACTGAAAGTGAGATCAGAAGAATAGCCGGAAGGGAAAATATGGTATAAAAGGCTATCGAAGAAGCATGCGTAAACGACTCGCCATTAATAAAGGCTACTACACTTTGCTTAAGAATACCCCAGGAGGATTTTGCAAACTTTTTCATTGATCGGGTCGGTGTTGTTCTCGGGCACATTCAAACATTATTCCCTTAAATAAACTGTTAATCCATCCTGAGTAGCCAGTCTTGTAGAGTCTACTGGCTTATTATTGGGGAAAAAATTCTACAAAAAAGAAATTCAAAAGCCTTCAAAATGCTTTAAAACAAGGCTTTTCTATTGGTCGCATTATTGAAATACCCGCAGCGAACCAACTCCCCATATGGAAACAACGAAGCACCCGTTTTATCATCGCTTAAGTCTGAACTTAATCACGATTGCGCTTTTAATAGCTGCCATCTATCTCGGTAAAGACGTAGTGCTTCCGATACTTTTCTCCATTTTACTGGCAACATTACTACTCCCTGTTTATAAATGGCTGGCAAGCAAAAAAATTCCAAAACCGGTTGCTATTATCCTGCCGTTAGCCATTTCGCTTATTCTGGTTTTCGCAGTGGTCTTCTTATTATCAAAGCAGATCGTTCACTTCTTTGATGATCTTCCCACACTGGAAGAGAAAGTTGGCGACTTAAAGAAAAAAGTTCAGCTATGGGTTGACGATACTGCCCATATTAAAGTAACCGATCAGGAAAAATACCTGAAGGACGCTCAGCAAAAACTGAAAACCAATGCCCCAAAAATGCTGGGCGCCACGTTCCTGACATTAACCGATATTATTACGTACCTGGTTTTAATCCCCATCTATACATTTCTTATTCTTTTTTACAAAAATACTATCAAGGCATTTCTGATGAATGTATTCAGAAACGGCAGTGAAAAGAAAGTTGAAGAAGTTTTAAATGAATCTACTTCCGTAGCTCAATACTACGTGATCGGACTCTCCATAGAAACCGCTCTTGTATTTGCGCTTAATGTTATAGGATTTCTCATTTTAGGAATCAAGTATGCTGTATTTCTTGCATTACTGGCTGCGTTGTTGAATCTTATTCCGTATGTTGGAATTCTTGTCGCCAATATTATCTGTATGTTCATTACGCTCGTGAGCTCAGAT
>CAZHQP010000227.1:0-5088 GCA_964534735.1 uncultured Roseivirgaceae bacterium | reverse complement strand
GGTATTTCATGAACAGCTCGATCTGGTGGATCCGCTTCTTCATTACCCAGGTAAGAATGGAATTGATTAAACCCATATTGAATGAACCTGCCTACCGGCAGGCAGGCTTCCAAAATACGAAATCCACTCAATAAACAGGCCTGCGTGTACCTTTTAAAGGGAATTCTCTGTTGCAGCTTTAGAGCGTTTCAGCTCAAAGTTCTGTCCGAGATAAACTTTGCGAACCTGCGGATCATTCGCCAGCTCATGTGCAGTCCCAGACTTGAAAAGCTTGCCATCAACCATCAGGTATGCACGATCCGTAATGGAGAGTGTTTCATCCACATTATGATCGGTAATGAGTATCCCAATGTTTTTCTTTTTCAAACGCGCAATAATAGTTTGAATTTCCTCAACGGCAATCGGATCAACTCCGGCAAATGGTTCATCGAGCAAAACAAATTTAGGATCTACTGCCAATGCCCGTGCAATCTCCGTTCTTCTTCGTTCACCTCCGGATAATGACATTCCTAAATTCTTACGAACTTTTTGCAAACTGAATTCTTCCAGTAATTGATCAACCTTTTCCTTACGTTGCTTACTGGTGTTGTCGCGCATTTCCAGAACTGCCAGAATATTCTCTTCTACCGTCAGCTTCCGAAATACGGACGCTTCCTGTGCGAGGTACCCAAGACCCAGCTTGGCCCGCTGATACATGGGAAGCGCTGTTATGTCCTGATCTTCAAGAAAGATTTTTCCTTCGTTAGGTTTGATCAGCCCTACCGTCATATAAAAAGTTGTTGTCTTTCCTGCCCCATTAGGCCCAAGCAAACCAACAATCTCACCCTGATTAACTTCAACGGAAACGTTGTTAACCACGGTACGGGTTTTATATTTCTTAACCAGATTCTCTGCTCGTAATTTCATTACTAATCAAACTTAATGTCTTTCGCTCTTAACTGAATAGACGTAAAACCATTGTAATAATTTTCCTCAATTGTAAAAACCATCCTGAACGGTGTTTGCATAGCAAGCTGTTCGTAATGCTCACCGAGATCAAACCCAACAACCTGGAATGAGCTGCCATTTCCTTCCTGTGAAGCGGTGAACTTAACATGCCGGTCTTTAAAGTTCGATAACGAGTTTGACGCGTAAACATTCCTCGCTTCAAATACGGGCTTTTGATTTTCCGGTCCAAACGGTGCCATTTGCTTGAGCACATTTATAAACCTCGGAGTGATCGCATCAAAAGAAACAACATTATCAATTTCGATCGAAGGCGTGAGCATCTCGGAAGTTATTTGTGCGGTCACCACCTCTTCAAAACGCTGTTGAAAAGCCTGGAGATTTTTTTTGTCCATTGTCAATCCCGCAGCATACTTATGCCCGCCAAATTTCTCAAGTAAATCACCGCACTTGCAGATTGCCTCATAGAGGTCAAATCCCATTACGCTGCGTGCAGAGCCGGTTATTTTATCATTTGATTCGGTAAGGATCACAGTCGGGCGATAGTATTTTTCGATACACCGAGCAGCAACTATGCCAATTACGCCTTTATGCCAGGTGTTTTTAAATAAAACTGTCGATTTCGCCATCCGAAGCACTTCATCGTTTTGGATCATTGATAATGCCTCCTCGGTGGTATCCAGGTCGAATTGTCTGCGCGTGTCGTTATTCAGGTTAACCCCTTCTGCAAACCGGAAAGCCTCTTCTTCGCTTTTTGCAATTAATAATTCAACGGCTGCACTGGCGTGTGCTACCCGACCGGCTGCATTGATGCGCGGACCAAGTGTAAAAACAATTCCCGAAACATCGAGATCGCCTTTGTTTTGCGACAACTCTCGCAAGGCTTTTAATCCCGGTAACGGATTCTCGTTAAGTTTCTTTAAGCCATAATACGTTAGGATGCGGTTCTCACCTGTAATCGGAACGATGTCCGATGCGATACTTACCGCAACAAGATCCAGGAACTTATAAACCTCTTCTTCTTTTCGATGCTGTCGTGCAAAAGCCTGGATAAGCTTAAAGCCTAATCCGCAACCACTTAATTCCTTATACGGATATTCGCAGTCTTTTCTTTTAGGATCAAGAACAGCAACGGCATTCGGTATTTTTTCATCCGGTAAGTGGTGATCACAAATAACAAAATCAATGCCTTTATGATCGGCCAGCACAACCATGTCGGAAGCTTTGATCCCGCAATCAAGCGCGATGATTAGTGTATAGCCATTTTCTTCAGCCCACTCAACGCCTGCTTGTGAAACTCCATAACCTTCCTTGTGACGGTCTGGAATATAAACTTCACAATGCGAATAGAATTCACGCAGATAACTAAATACCAGGGCAACAGCTGTTGTTCCGTCTACATCATAATCACCGTAGACAAGAATTTTCTCTTCCGTATCAATCGCCCGCTTTAAGCGATCAACCGCATGTTGCATGTCCTTCATCAATAAAGGATCATGAAGCTGGTCAAGTGAAGGGCGAAAGTATTTTTTAGCAGATTCGAAATCGCGTGTACCACGCTGTACTAAAATGGAAGACAGATGCGGATTTATATTGATCTCCTTCGAAAGCTTTTCAACAGCTTCGCGGGGCGGGGTTTCTTTATAGATCCAACGTTTCTCCATGAACTTACCACTACAAGAATACAAAAAGAGCAGCGATGATGCTGCTCTTCAGGTGACAGTTTATGTCAGTAGCTTATTTTGTGCCTTCTGCAGGCTTGGCTGGCACTTTGTCGCCTACCACACCTTCGAGCACATCTTTAATTTCTACGCGCTGACCGTCTTTGTATGGAACGATCCAGGCATCTTTCACACCCATGTCGCGCATGTATTTTTTAAATGTATCTGCCTCCCAATAATCGCGGAAAACACCAATGGTAAGCTTTTGTTCACCTTTCTCAGATGTTTCACCACCGAAATTCGGGTTATTATCGAAGTACTTCTGAAGATCTTTGTTCTTGAAAGCTCCGATCTGAACTTTAAATACAACGCCTTTTGAAAAATCCATCGGGTTGATCACCGGGTTTTCTTTTAGCGAAGCAAGCTCAGCTTTAGCGGCTGTCAACTCAGAGCGCAAACGCGAAAGCTGATCTTCCAGCTCAGCGATCTTTGCATCTTTATCGCTGATGGTTGCCTGCATTTGTTTGTTTTGCGTTGTAAGTGTGCTCACGTTGTCGTCCGCTACCTTCTTCTCTTCGGTTAGCGTTTTCAGTGCAGCGGGGTTCTTTTTGAACTCCTTGGCTTTCTTCTTCCACTCCTTTTTTTCTTGCTTGGAGAGCTGGGCAAATGATTGTGTGCCCGCAAAAAGTAAAACCAGACAGAATAGTAGTGTTAGTCTTTTCATGTATCTCGGTTAATTCTTATTAAAAGTACGAAATATTTCCAAAACCTGCCTGCCGGCAGGCAGGTCCTAATTTTCAGAGGGTTCCGACCATCTTCTCGGGACGAACCCACTCATCGAACTGTGCAGATGTTACCAGGCCAAGCTCAACTGCTGCTTCGCGCAACGTCTTGTTCTCTTTATGCGCTTTCTTGGCGATTTTCGCAGCATTTTCATACCCGATATGTGTATTCAACGATGTCACCAGCATCAATGAATTTTCCATATGCTGCCTGATGATTGCTACGTTCGGCTCAATGCCTTCGGCACATTTGTCGTTAAACGATACGCACGCATCGCCCAACAACCGTGCAGATTGTAATACGTTTGAGGCAATTACCGGTTTGAATACATTCAATTCAAAGTGACCATTCATACCGCCAACTGAAACGGCAACGTCATTGCCGATCACTTGTGCACACACCATGGTCAATGCTTCCGGTTGTGTCGGATTCACCTTCCCCGGCATAATGGATGAGCCCGGTTCATTATCCGGAATAATAACTTCACCAATACCTGAACGCGGCCCGGAACTTAACATGCGGATGTCATTCGCAATTTTCATAAATGCCACTGCACTGCGCTTCAATGCACCTGACAATTCAACCATTGCATCGTGTGCTGCAAGTGCTTCGAATTTATTCGGAGCAGTAACAAATGGATAGCCTGTTAATTCAGCAATCTTTTTTGCCACCAGCACATCGTATCCCTTCGGAGTATTTAATCCGGTACCTACTGCCGTTCCGCCCAGCGCAAGCTCTTTAACAACTTCAAGTGCATTCTTAATTGCACGCATGCTGTTATCGATCTGCTGAACATAGCCTGAAAACTCCTGGCCCAACGTTAATGGCGTTGCATCCATGAAGTGTGTCCGGCCGGTCTTTACAATGTTCTTATATTCTTTTGCTTTTTTATCGAGTGTATCGCGAAGCTTCTTCATTCCCGGAAGAGTAATCTCCGTTACCTGCTTGTAAGCAGCAATATGCATGGCTGTCGGGAACGTATCGTTTGAGGACTGTGATTTGTTCACATCATCGTTCGGATGAAGCACTTTCTTTTCATCGGCCAGGTTGCCTCCGCTCAGTACATGCGCACGGTACGCAATTACTTCGTTTGCGTTCATGTTGCTTTGCGTGCCTGAACCGGTTTGCCAGATCACTAACGGAAACTGATCGTCAAGCTTACCGGCAATAATTTCATCGCACGCTTTCGCGATCATATCTTTTTTATCAGCAGCAAGCACACCAAGTTCATGATTAGCCATAGCCGCTGCCTTTTTCAGGTATCCAAAAGCATAAATGATCTCCTTCGGCATACTTGCCTCCGGACCTATCTTAAAATTATTGCGTGAACGTTCGGTTTGTGCACCCCAGTATTTATCAGCGGGCACCTTAACCTCGCCCATGGTGTCTTTTTCAATGCGGTAGCTCATGGTTATAGTAGTTAGTGATTCAAAGTTATAAAAAGCCTGAAAACAAAAATGCCGGAAATGATCCGGCATTTTTGTTATATATAACTTATCGATGATTAACCTCCATCTCTTTTAAAATACTTATCTTCATCAAACTCCTCCTGCTCATCTTCGATTGGCTTGGCTCGCTCGTTAATACCCAGAATTTTAAACTCGGTACGTCTGTTCATATCACGGCCTTTTGGGTTATCGGTCCCGTCCGGATTGGTATTCCGGGCAATCGGCTTTTCTTCACCATATCCCCGGGCTTC
>CAZHQP010000226.1:3156-5091 GCA_964534735.1 uncultured Roseivirgaceae bacterium | reverse complement strand
TTATTGTTCTTGAGATCACGGATAATGGAATGGGCATGAACCTTGATTCGTACGGAAAGGATGTATTCGGACTTTACAAAAGATTTCATGCACACATTGAAGGCCGGGGGCTTGGGTTATATCTCGTTAAATCACAGGTTGAAAGTTTAGGCGGAAAAATTGAAATTCAAAGCAAGCTCAATGTCGGCACATCGTTCTTTATCTACTTCAGGATAGTGACGGATATTGACGGCCAGATATGCTTCAGTAATCATTGCTGTACATTATTTTACAATGCGCGGATCAATGCATTAGGCATCGTTTGGAAATGCCAGACAACCAGTGAGGAATACCGTCAAATATTCATCAAAAGTCTGGAAATGATGATGCTCTACAATACACCTTATTGGATAAGCGACCTGAGAAAACAGGGAGACGTTGCAGTTGCGGATCAGCAATGGATGTTCAATGAGATTTTTCCGGCTGCTGTTCAGCATGGCTTGCGCAAAGGAGTTTGCATTTACGATCCCGAGCAGCATAACGAAGCATATCGGGAAAGGCTTAAAATAACTTCGTTATCGCTGGGTATTGAAACATTCTTTTTTGAATCCTATCAAAGCGCTGAAGAGTGGATTGAGCTGCAAACCGAATCTGTTAAACAGCCTGTCTAACGTTGTGGATTAAAGATCCCCGCAACCATACAGCGCACGCTTCCGCCTCCATACTGTTCAATAACCGGAATTTTTACAGGAATAGGCTCAGCAAATTTACTTAGCGCATCCAACTGGCCGGGAAGCAAAGTATAAAACGCTTTTTCAGAAAGTAGCACAAATGGCTCACCGGATTTCGACATTACTTCCATCATATTACCCGCAAACAGCCTCATTTGTTTGTAGCTGATGGCAATAACTTTGTGGCCTGTCCGGAAAAAAGAATCTAGTATTTTTTCCTGATCATCTTCCTGCTGAATCGCATCCAAACAAACAATGGCAAACTTGCTTCCAACACACATCAAAACATTCGTATGATAAATAGCCTGGCCGGTCTCGTCAACCGCATCAAATACAACAGATTGAAATCCCAGTTTTTCGCAAACGCTTTTCAAAACTTCTTCATTTGTTCTGGCTGATCTTGAAGCGTATGCAAGCTTATTTACATAATCAAAGACAATGCTTCCTGTTCCTTCCAAAAATTTACTTTCTTTTTCAAATGCCGTCAGATCAATGAGTTGTTCAATCTTGTATTGCTTCTCAAGTTCTCTCAGCACGGGAATATTCCTTTCTGTTCTCCGGTTCTCTGCCAGCATCGGGTAAAGCACAACCGAACCATCGGGATGAAATGAGATCCAGTTATTCGGAAAGACAGCATCGGGTTTTTCAGGCTGATCGGTATCTTCTACTACAATTACATCAATATCATTGGAGCGAAGTATATCTACCATCGTATCAAACTCCTGCAAGGCAGTTTTGTCAATACCGGAATCAATTTCCGTATTATCCTGAAACGCATTAGTCGCTGCCGTCTGATCGTTGAAAGCAAATGATTTGGGACGTATCATTAAAACTGCCGAAGCCGCCTGGGAAGATTTCATACCCGAAAGTTATATTTTTTGATCGAGTTAAGTAGCTTTGAACGTAATCCTTCATACATGCTTGACTGGCTGAAAGAACTTGACCGCGATTTGCTGCTTTACCTGAACAGCTTTCACACGCCTTTTTTGGATCCGATTATGTTCTGGGTTACCAAGACTTTGTTCTGGCTGCCGCTTTACTTATTCCTGCTTGCACTGATCATCAAATACTTTAAACAAGACTGGTGGATTGTGATAATTGGAATTGTTATTACGATTTTATTAACTGATCGGATAACAAGCGGTTTTATGAAACCGTTTTTTGAGCGCCTTCGCCCCTCACGCGAACCTTCGTTACAAGGTCTGGTGCATTTAGTGAAGGATTC
>CAZHQP010000226.1:1214-3146 GCA_964534735.1 uncultured Roseivirgaceae bacterium | reverse complement strand
TCGGCCGGCAAAATCTATTACGGAGGAAAGTTCGGATTCGCTTCAAGCCACGCAGCCAACACCTTTGCGACTGCAATGTTCTTCTGGCTCTTGTTCCGACATCGGTATCGATGGATGTGGACACTTTTTATCTGGGCCGCAGCCATGACGTACACCCGCATTTACCTGGGCGCACATTATCCGGGTGATATTCTTGTTGGCTTATTGATCGGATTGTTGTGCGGCTGGATCGGCTATAAAGTTCAGCGCTGGATCTGGCAAAAGAGAAAAGGAACTGAACAGGTTGTTGTTTAATTACGCTGCCGGCAAAAGCTCAAAGGGGATATTTGTTGCAGAGTAGTCTTTTGGTAATCTTCCCAACTGCAATATCACCAAGGTACCGATAAATAAACTTGAAAGGATGACTGCATCTACATATGGATTGAGGATATGAAATCCTAAAAAATCAGCCACGAAACACAGTATAAATGAAAATGCGGCTGCAACAATAGTCGAACGCCACAGCTTCTCACGACTGCAACCTGACTTGTACAATGCCGTACTCTTGTCTTTTAAATGAAAATGCAGAACGCGAACAAAGGTTGAATAAAGCCGTGACCGGTTTTCAACCGCGCCATTGTCAGCAACAAATTGATTGGTTACGATTAACATTCTTCCGTCATGGGAAATAATCATCCTGAAAACTTCCGCTGATACTTTACAAAGCCTGACATTGGTAATGTTGGCGTATGGAATAACAGTCTCATCGTCACCCGCACGCACGGTCATGTTATAATCGTTCAGCTGAACGGTATGTACCAACTCACGGGCAGTATTTTTATAGCTGTATTCCACGACAGATAAATTCACAGGCAAGTTGCGCTATGAAAGAACACAGAGTAGTACGGGTTTTACGGTATTTTCAATCCGGGAGAACCGGTATTTAACGATTTTGTAACAAGCGCTTTACATATTTGCCTACGATATCAAACTCCAGGTTTACGGTGTGACCAGCCTTTAACAGTTTGAAATTAGTATGCTCGTACGTATACGGAATGATCGCAACGGTGAACCCGCTTGATGTTGAATTGAAGCACGTAAGACTTACTCCGTTAACGCAGATCGAGCCTTTCTCAACGGTAACATTGCCTGAAGCAGCATCGTATTCAAAATCAAAAAGCCAGCTGCCGTCTGCTTCTTTAACCGACTTGACAATACCGGTTTGATCGACATGGCCCTGAACAATATGCCCGTCAAACCGACCGTTCGCTATCATGCAACGTTCCAGGTTAATACGATCTCCAGCCTTCAGTTTTCCCAGGTTTGATTTTTGAAGCGTCTCATCAATTGCGGTAACGGTATGTGAATCACTATCGACTTTTACAACCGTTAAGCAAACTCCGTCATGCGAAACACTTTGGTCAATCCGCAGTTGATTACTGATCGGGCTTTCAATGGAAAAATGTTTGTTTCCACCCTCCTGCTTAACCGATTTTACGGTACCAAATGCCTCGATGATTCCTGTAAACATGGCCAAAATTAGCCATAAAAATACATTCATCAACAATTTTGGTTTATTTTATAAACTATTTTATGTTTGCACCGTTAAGTACCGATATGGAAAACAAAAATGAATCTTTGAATCCGCAACAAAGCCTGGATTTAATTACAGCTATGATCGAGCAAGCTAAAGGAAGCGTTCAGAAAAGCAGCTTCCACTTTTTGCTCTGGGGGCTGGACGATCATTGTGTGCAACCTGGCAGTGTATTGCCTGCTAAGATTCACCGACATCAAAAATCCCTACTTTGTTTTTGCACTTACACTTCCTGTAGCTGTTGTTTCTGCTGTCTACAGCATCCGTCAGGGGAAAAAAGTAACGATCTCTACGCATCTCGGTGAAATTCATAAATGGCTCTGGATCAGCTTCGGAATAAACTGTTTCCTGTTTTCATT
>CAZHQP010000226.1:0-1204 GCA_964534735.1 uncultured Roseivirgaceae bacterium | reverse complement strand
CATTAATGGAATGGTTAACCCGGTGATTATTTTACTGGCTGCTGTTCCGACATTTCTTACCGGAGTGATCCTGAAATTCAAACCGTTATACTTTGGAGGCATGGTGTTTTGGATTTTGGGAGTAGTACTATTCTTTGTTTCAAGAGAAGATCAATTTCTGATTGCCGCAGTGGCAATTGCATTAGGATATCTGGTGCCGGGATACATGCTTAAACGATCTGACCGTTAACATGGCGCTCAAAGATCTCGATCCGCTTTTGCATTCACAGCTAAGACTTGGCGTGATGTCGCTCCTCATGAGTGTTGAATCAGCTGAGTTTACGTTTCTGAAGGAGAAAACAAACTCAACGGCAGGTAACCTGAGCGTGCAATTAGATAAGCTGTCAGAAGCCGGCTACATCTCGATTGAGAAAACATTTAAAGGCAAGAAACCTTTAACGACATGCAGAATTACCAAACAAGGTTTGAAGGCATTCGAAGAATATGTGAACTCATTGAAACAATATATAGGTCAGTAATTTTTTTGGTCATCAAGTTTATTTTATAAACCAGTTTACACATGACAAACACGATTAAAGTTTTTCTCCTGATCATCGGACTTGCAGTCTGCTTGTTGATTGCATTCATTACGAAAACTGAAGCGCATCAGGATACCACTCATTCATCAATAAAAGTTGAACGGGTTGTTGTAACACAGTCGGTGGTAAACACCGGCACTCAATGGATTATTCAAACCACGTATAAGCTTTTAAAAATCAACTAATCACTACAACTATGAAAAACCTGTTATTGATCTGTACTATCTTCCTGGGCGTGTCTATCGGGCAAAGTCATGCGCAAGGACTGGGAAAAGCTTCCGATGCACTCAAAGCTGAAATGCAAAAGCTCTCCTGCTTCACAGGCAAATGGAAGGGCGAAGCCATTGCGAAACAACGCAGCGGTCCGGATACAAAAATTGCGCAGGAAGAAAACATCTACTTTAAACTGGACAATACAATCCTGATCTTCGAAGGCACAGGCCGCAATCCGCAAAACCTGAATGAGATTGTTTTCCAGGCATTTGCTGTGGTGAGCTACGATGAGCACAGCAAAGAATTTAAAATGACTTCACACCTGAAAGACGGAAGCCAAACACAGGCGTATTATAAAGTGTTAGGCGAAAATCACTTCGAGTGGGGGTTTGATATCCAGAACAATGCAAAGA
>CAZHQP010000225.1:0-5123 GCA_964534735.1 uncultured Roseivirgaceae bacterium | reverse complement strand
GGCCCCTTGCCGGTTTAACGTAGTCGGGTCGTGGGTTTTCCAGAAGACTTCCAATGATGTCCCGTTTGACCTTTGCGGAAAGATCATTGTCGCAACAGAAGAAAGAGAAATTCCTTTACTACAAAATCTCTACACCCGAGGTCAGCAAAACGGATTGAAAGATCTGAAAATGCTGAATGCCGGAGAGCTTAAAGAATATGAACCGCATGTGTCCGGAATTGCCGGAATAGCAGTTCCGCAAACCGGGATCGTAGATTATACCCAGGTTGCACTAAAGTATGGTGATAAAATCCGGGAGCTTGGCGGAGAGATTATCCTGGGCGAACAGGTTATTGATATCCAGGCCGATGGTGATCAAAGTGTTATTATCACTCAAAAGCAAAATTATTACGCGAAGCTTATCATCAATTGTGCAGGCCTGTATTCCGACAAGATTGCGCGTTTAACATCTGATCATGTTAACGTGAAAATCATTCCGTTCCGGGGTGAATACTTTAAGCTCAAGGAAGAAAAGGAATATCTCGTGAAGAACCTGATCTATCCTGTGCCCGATCCGAACTTCCCGTTCCTGGGCGTTCACTTCACCCGGATGATGAAAGGCGGAGTTGAGGCCGGACCGAATGCTGTGCTTGCCTTTAGCCGGGAAGGATATAAAAAATCGAACATCAATCTCTCCGAGCTTGGAGAAACACTGGCCTGGCCGGGTTTTCAGAAAGTTGCCGCGAAATACTGGAAGACCGGTATGGGTGAAATGTATCGTTCATTTTCCAAAGCAGCGTTTACAAAAGCGTTGCAAAAGCTTATTCCGGAAGTTCAGCAAAACGATCTGGAGGATGGCGGAGCAGGAGTTCGCGCTCAGGCATGTGATCGTACCGGGGGCTTGTTAGATGACTTCATGATCCTGGAAGAAAAGCACGTGATCAACGTACTGAATGCGCCCTCACCGGCTGCAACCTCTTCCCTGTCGATCGGAGAAACAGTTTCGAGGCTCGCGTTAAAAAGGTTTTAGAAGAACCGAAATACAAGCCCGGTTTGAATGCCCCACACATCAATGCTGTTGTAGTAACGCTGATATATTCCACCCAATGAGATGTAACCGTGCAAAACGGAGGCCTGGAAGATCTGGTGCTGATATTGAACGCTGAGCTCTCGTCTTGGATTTATCCCAGTATCCCAATCTTTGGCAAACCGGAATTCAAATCCCAATACCTTGCTTTGATCGGGTGCATGCAGGTTTAGCATAGCAGATGATTCACTAAAGTACCGATTGGATTCAAAGGCTTCCTGCATAAATCCGGTACCGATTCTGAATGTGATGAACCGGTTAGTAATCAGGTTAAGCTGAAGCACCTGCCAGTCGTTGGTGCGAATATGTTTTAACCCTTCCACATCTTCTTCGATCAGGTAGTTCAATCTGAAATCGGTTGAAAACAAGCCAAAGTTACCTCGGATCCGTGGCTGAAAAATATAATAGCTTGACGGCTTAATAGCGCCCTGAAGTGCTACATCAACAGATATTATTGAAGGATAGCGCGAGCGATCACCATGGATCTTACTGGTGTGCAATGAGCCTAATCCATCAAACAAAAAGAAAAATACATCAAGGCCCACACCCGAATCATCTGAATCACTCTTACCTCCGGATTTGCCGGAAGAATTTGAATTATCTTTCGAAGCGCTCTTAATTTCCGAGACCTGTGCATACACTTCACCTGCGCACATCAGTGCAACGAAAACAAATAGTATCCGTTTCATGCTAACCGGGGGGTTTTGCTGTTTATAGCAATTTTAAAGCCAGTCCAATTGTAGTAATTTTAGCAATACTTTGGTACGATCAGAAAGTTTAAAATCTCGCTGATTATTGCCAATTTTGACCTAACCACTACTAACTAATCTGTATGAAAGAAGTAACTGTACAAGAGCTTAAATCAATGATTGATTCTAAAGCTGACTTCCAATTGATTGACGTTCGCGAGCCGCATGAATTCGATATTTGCAATATACACGGTGAGTTGATCCCAATGGCCGAGATTCCGCATAATGTAGATAAGATCGACCGCAACAAGCAGGTTATCATTCATTGCCGGAGCGGAAAACGCAGCGGCAATATGATCGCATGGCTTGAGCAAAATCATGACTTTCAAAATCTGTATAATCTGAAAGGCGGCATCCTGGAATGGGCAAAAGAAATTGACCCAAGCATGCCCTCGTATTAAAGAAGGACTCACCTCCTTTCGTTCCCCCAACTAACCGGCTTTACTCATGTTTGAATTCCTGGCAATCGTCCTGTTGATCGCTTTGCTGATTGTATTGATCATTTTTAAAAATGACGTACAATCGAGAATTTCCATTCTTCAAACGCGGATCGATCAGCTAACCTCAGAACTGAAAAGACACCGCGACCTGCCCTCCAAGCCGGCCGAAGAACAAAAGATTGCTGTCGAACAAAAAATTACTCCGCCAGTTGTTCAGGAAGTCAAACCGAAGATTATTGAAGAACCAAAGATTGAAATTCCGGTTAAACACGAAACACCTCCGGTGGTTCAGCAGCCTGTTAACAGGCCTCCCGTTCAAAGCAAACCATCTCAGCCTGAAAAGCCCGGGTTCTTTGAACGCAATCCGGATCTTGAAAAATTCATTGGTGAAAACCTGGCGAACAAGATTGGTATTGCCGTGCTCGTACTCGGTATAGGGTACTTTGTTAAATATGCAATTGATCAGAACTGGATAGGTATTTATGGTCGCGTATTCATCGGGATTTTATGTGGTGGATTACTACTTGGCCTGGCTCACTGGTTACGAAAAACATTTGCTGCATTCAGCTCGGTGCTTGTCGGTGGAGGGATTGCAGTCCTTTATCTGACAATCTCCATTGCGTTTCATGAATACCACGTGTTCAGTCAAATGCTGGCGTTTGTACTCATGGTGATTATTACCGGATTCACTATCCTGTTATCAATAAGTTACAATCGCGTTGAGCTTGCTGTGCTGGCAATATTAGGCGGCTTTGGCTCACCGTTTATGGTTAGCACAGGCGAAGGCAATTATATCGTGCTGTTCAGCTACATCCTCATTCTGGACGTTGGGATGCTGATACTTGCGTATTATAAAAAATGGAACCTTGTTAATATCATTGCATATGCCTTTACCCTCATTCTGTTTGGATCGTGGCTGGCGGCAGAATTTGAAAGCCGGAATGTTCCGATGGTTACTGGCGCCTTGATCTTTGCAACACTGTTTTATCTGATATTCTTTGCAATGAACATCATTCACAATATCCGCGAGAATTCCACATTCAAGGCGTTGGAGATCACGTTACTGCTCAGCAATACATTCTTCTATTACGCTGCAGGAATGGTTATTCTGTCTGGCGAATCCGGTGAGCCGTACAGAGGCTTGTTCACAGCAGCATTAGGCGTGTTTAATTTCGTTTTTGCATACCTTCTCTATAAAAATCAGCGGGTTGACCGCAACCTGATCTTTATGCTGATCGGGTTAGTGTTAACGTTTATCAGCCTGGCTGCGCCCATTCAGCTCGAAGGCAATTACATTACACTTTTCTGGGCTGCAGAGGCAGTGCTATTACTATGGCTTTCGCAGAAGTCGGGCATTACGCTAATGAAAATTGGTTCTGCGGTGGTTTCTGCTTTAATGGTGATCAGTTTGATCATGGACTGGCAAAATGTTTACTACGGATGGGATTCAGAAGCTATCCTTCCTGTAATCCTCAACAAGGGATATATCACAGGTCTGGCATCAATTATTTCAATCTCGCTATGTCTTTATTTTATTCGTTTTGAAAAGTCTTTTACAGAATACATTCAACCGTATAAGATCATTTTAACGCTTAGCGGATTGGGTATTTTATATGCCACCCACTTCCTGGAGCTTCAATACCAGCTTAATGTATACTTCAGCGATAATGCCACAATTGTAATCATCATCGGAGCGTACAACATGCTCTTTATGACCGGACTGCTGCTGGGATTGCATAAAATTATTCCTGCTGAATTTAAGCGCGAGGTTGCAACCTTCATCGGAGTGATCTGCATTTTTTCATTCCTGAGCTTCTATCATACCCGGTTTATCATTGCGCGTGATACGTATTTGATTGAGCCCAACGGTTCGCTTACCGGATTTGCGTTTCATTACATTTTCATTGTATTGTTGCTTGTCATTTCGATTCTCTCGCTGCGAAATATTCAGCAGCTTGAAGCGTTCAATAAAAAATCGTACAACCTGTATTCGTGGTTTTATGTGTTCTTCTTCGTGTTCCTGGCGAGCTCAGAGCTCGATCACCTTGTGGTGCTTGCGACTGTAACAAGCTACGATAACCTGTATCATGTGCTGAGTCAAAATCATAAAATAGGTTTCCCGATCCTGTGGGGCATCGCATCGTTTATTTTGATCGCTTTGGGCTTAAAGACCAAGAAAAAGCACCTGCGGATCATTTCATTGACCTTGCTCCTCATTACGTTGCTTAAACTGTTTATCGTTGATATCCGCGGGATTTCAGAAGGCGGTAAGATTGCAGCATTCATTTCATTAGGCGTGCTGTTACTGGTTGTATCATTTATGTACCAGCGACTTAAAAAGCTTTTGCTAACGGATGAACCCGAATCAAAATCTGATGCAGAAACAGAAAATAAGGAATCATTATGAAAAAACTGGGGTTAATTCTTGTTTCATGCATTCTATCAATTCCTTTATTTGCCCAGGAGTTCAAGGCCACCGGTAAGCTGGAAACGATAAGCTCAGATGGATTCTATAAAGTATTCCTTTCACCAGCCGAAGCAGCATACCTGAACGAAAATCTGACGAATGCCAGGATTCATGATTCGAAAAATATTGAGATTCCTTACCTACTAATCGAAGAAAGTCCGGTTTATCTGCGAGAGCTTTTCAAAGAGTATGAGATCCAATCTCAAAAGCGAACGCCCGGAGTATCTACGGTAATCCGGCTACACAATCCGGAGCAAACTGCTATCAACAACATCAGCCTGTTGCTAAAAAATGCTGAAGCTCAAAAGACGGCCAACCTTACCGGTAGTGATGATGGAAAGCAATGGTTTGCTGTTCGTGATAACTTTACCTTCTACCCTGCCAATAATACAAGCTCGGTT
>CAZHQP010000224.1:2267-5143 GCA_964534735.1 uncultured Roseivirgaceae bacterium | reverse complement strand
GTTTACGAATGTCAATCAGCAAACAATACAGAAACAGAATTTCGGTCAGGATATGCCGTTCATTCTCAACTGGACGCCATCACTCGTAACAACTTCGGATGCCGGTGCCGGCATTGGTTATACCGGAGTTCGCATCCGCGGAAGCGATGCTACACGCATTAATGTTACAATCAATGGCATTGCCTACAACGACAGTGAGTCGCAGGGAACATTTTGGGTGAACCTTCCGGACATTGCTTCGTCAACACAAAGTGTGCAGATTCAGCGCGGAGTGGGAACATCAACCAATGGCGCGGGTTCGTTTGGCGGAAGTGTTAATGTGCAAACCATTTCGCAGCAGCGTGATCCGTATGCAGAAGTAATGGTAGGTGGCGGATCATTTAATTTGCAACGTTATACGGTTAAAGCCGGAACAGGATTAATTAACGATCACTGGTCGTTTGATGGCCGGGCATCGAAAATAAAATCAGACGGATACATTGATCGTGCATCTTCTGACCTGGATTCGTATTATTTCAGTGGCGGATATTATGGTGACAAGACAATTGTGAAAGCGATTGTGTTTGGCGGTCAGGAAATAACCTATCAATCGTGGAATGGAATTGACAAAGCCACGATGAAAACCGATCGGACATTTAACTCAGCCGGAGCTTTGTATGATGCTGATTACAATGTTATTGGCTATTACGACAATGAAGTGGATAATTACAAGCAAGACCATTATCAGCTTCATCTCACACAAAAAATAAATGACTATTGGAATGCAAACGTTTCGCTTCATTATACCTCTGGTCGTGGATATTATGAGCAATACAAGCAAGAAAAACCATTCTCTGAATTGGGATTAGAGGATATTGTGATTGGTGACTCCACATTAACGTACGGAGACTTTATTATCCGTAAATGGCTGGATAATAAATTTTATGGAGGGACCTTCTCGTTTAACTATGAAAAAAATAAAACAGCGTTAACAATTGGCGGAGCGTACAACCAGTATGCGCAGGCAAAGCATTTCGGAGAGATTGTCTGGGCGCAGTATGCTTCCAATTCATCTATAGGGCAGCATTATTATGATGGAGAATCGCAGAAGAATGATTTTAATGTTTACACAAAACTGAACTATGCCATCACAACCAGGCTGAATGCGTTTGTCGATCTGCAATACCGGAATGTTTATTACGAAACAGCGGGAACAGACGATGATCTTGTTCCCTATAAATTTACAGATAACCTGAATTTTTTTAATCCGAAAGCAGGCTTAAGCTACTCACTCACTTCAAGTGATTTGTTCTATGCATCGTATGCCGTTGCGAATAGAGAACCTAACCGCACCGATTATGTGGATGGTGAGGTAAAACCAAAGCCGGAGCAGCTTCAAAATCTGGAAGCAGGATGGAGAAAAAGTAAAGCCGATTACAGCCTGGAGGTAAACTATTACCTGATGAACTATACTGATCAGCTTGTGCTTACCGGTAAATTGGATGGGGTTGGAAATCCGATCCGGGCGAATATTGGAAAGAGCTTTCGTACGGGAATTGAATTATCGGGAACAGTCCGGTTATCCAATCAATTGAATTGGAATGCAAATATTACGTACAGCGCGAACAAGAATAAGGATTACGTTCTTGATCCTGAAAACGGTAAACAGAAAAATACAGACATCATTTTGTCGCCACGTATAATTGCCGGAAGCCAGCTTTTCTGGAATGCCTTGCCGGGTTTCCAAATCGGATTGCTTTCGAAATATGTCGGCAAGCAATATCTCGATAATACCCAAACCAGGAGCTTAGCCCTCGATGCATATTTTGTAAAGGATCTTCGGCTCAATTATTCCCTTAAGCCAAAAGGAATCAAAAGCATTGATTTGAGTTTGCTGGTCAATAATGTATTCAATGAAAAGTATGAATCGAATGGCGCAACGTATGGCGATGGAGTAGCCTATTATTTCCCGCAAGCCGGAACAAACTTCCTGGCTATGCTCACACTGAAATTTTAATGATACCGTCATACTGAGCGATAGCGAAGTATCCCCTTAAGCAATGAACGAGGGGATTCTTGGGGTTGTTGCCCTCAGAATGACGTAACTATCTTCATCATCATTTCGTACTTTTACATATGCCTCCCTCGCCAAGCAAGCTGATCGGATCGTTCCTGCGCCTCACCCGTGCGTGGAACCTCGTGATCATTGTGTTTGCTCAGTATTTTACTGCTTTTTTTCTGGTGAAGGTCAATGTATTCAGGGATCTTAATCTTTTTTTGCTGTCGTTATCAACCGTATTGATTGCAGCGGGCGGATATGTGATCAACGATTACTACGATGTTAAAATTGACATCGTGAATAATCCGGCCCGGGTTGTTATCGGTAAAACCATTCACCGGAGATTCGCCATTCTGCTGCATGTAGCATTATCCGTGCTCGGAATTTTTGTCGGGCTGCTTGTTTCCTGGAAGCTCGCGGTGGTAAATGTATTCTCTGTTTCTGTATTGTGGTTCTATTCTAACATGTTAAAGCGACTTCCGTTTATCGGTAATTTTACGGTAGCATTGCTTACAGGGTTTTCGATTGCCATTTTGCTTTTCCTGTACGGCACAAACACCGGTCTCATAATTGTCTACGCAGTGTTCTCATTTTTTATGACACTGATCCGCGAGATCATTAAAGACATGGAAGATTTAAAGGGTGATAATACGTATGGATGCAAAACTCTCCCGATCATCTGGGGCATTCGCAAAACAAAAATTACGCTGTACAGTATTATCGTTCTATTCTCGGTTGCAGTGGCGCTTATTAATTATGCCTACGTAAAGCTGCCGATACTCTATTTTGTTATGTTATTATTTGTGCCGCTTGCCTGGCTTACTGCACAATTGGTGCG
>CAZHQP010000224.1:1941-2257 GCA_964534735.1 uncultured Roseivirgaceae bacterium | reverse complement strand
GCTGGCTCAGCAGCTTTTGTAAAGTGATTATGCTGCTCGGCATTCTGAGCATGGGGCTGATTCCCTGATATCTGAATAGTGGATAATTGTCAGCCTGAGCCGGTCGAAGGCTCTTTGACTTCAAAATGGTTTCGACAGGCTCAACCTGACATAATTTTGTTTTCTTTGCAGGATGAAGCCTCACCGCATTGCTATTTTTGCTTCCGGAAGCGGATCGAATGCGGAAGAGATTATCCGGTACTTCGAGTATCACCCCTCCATTGAAATCAAGCTTCTGCTCAGTAACAACCCGGCTGCTCAAGCTTTGCAACGGGCT
>CAZHQP010000224.1:0-1821 GCA_964534735.1 uncultured Roseivirgaceae bacterium | reverse complement strand
AAAATCTTAATATAAAAACGAAAGCATTTAACAGAACACAGTTTCGCGAAACCCGCGAAGTATTAAGTTGGCTTAAGGAGGAAAAGATAACGCACATTGTACTTGCAGGCTTTATGTGGCTGGTGCCGGATTACCTGACGCATAGCTATGCAGGAAAGATCATCAACATCCATCCGGCCTTGCTTCCCAAATTTGGCGGTAAAGGCATGTATGGAATGTTTGTACATGAAGCTGTGAAAGCTTCTGCTGAATTAGAAACAGGCATTACCATCCATGAAGTAAATGAACATTACGATGAAGGCAATGTGATCTTCCAGGCAACCTGCGGGATTGACGAAGCCGATACTGCGCAGAGCATTGCCTCAAAAGTTCAGAAGCTCGAGCATATGCACTACGCAAAGGTTATTGAGCGGTGGATTCTGAATAAATAATAAATGCCGTACCGGTTTCGGCATACCGTCATCTGTCAGGGGATCGCGGCACAGGGCGCGAATTATTTTTTAACCGGAACAGTCCATTCGAAGTCTGCAGATTTCGGAAACTCCGCAAATATTTTTTGAATGAACTCATTTGGCCGGGCAAGCTTACGAAGATTCAGGTCCATCCATGCGCCATCAATGTTAAGTGTGGTGGCAAGGCTGCCGTCTTCTTTTAAAAAGGTATGCCGTAAGCTCCACCGGCTATAATCTTCCGTGCTTTTATAAAGCTCTACCGTAAGCGTGACTTTATCTTCCAGCTTGATCTCGCGTCTGAAGATCGCCTCTTCCCGGAACAGGATAGGCCCGATTTCAAATTCTTCGAGCCTGGAAGTGGTCAAGCCACGCTCGCTTAATAGTTTCATCCGGCCCGCAGCCGCAAAATCATAGTATACAGAATGTCTTAAGTGACGATTGGCATCAATATCCGCCCAGCGGACGTGTACAGGCATTGAAAATGTTGACATATGACTTTATCAAAGATCAAAAGTAATACTTATCAATATATATCATTGAAACAGGCATATTTATTGAACTTCTTCATAATTCAGGTATTTTGGTGCATTATGAAACGAATTCTGCTGATTGAGGATGAGAGCAGCGTGGTTTCTTTCATTAGGAAAGGCCTTGCGGAAGAGGGCTACGATGTAAGTGTTGCACTGGATGGAAATCTTGGCGTACAGCTCGCGTTAGCCCACGAGTACGATTTGATCATTCTCGATATTATGCTTCCCGGAAAAAATGGGCTTGAAGTCTGTAACGATATCAGGGTTCATAATAAAAAAATCGCAATTCTTTTTCTTACAGCACTCGGCACGGCTGAAAACATTGTGTTAGGTCTTGAAACCGGTGCTGATGATTATCTCGTAAAGCCCTTCAAGTTTATTGAGCTGCTGGCCCGTGTTAAAACACTTTTACGCAGAACAGAGCCAATTCAAAGCACGGTTCAATCTCCGGATCAGCAATATTTTCGGTTTGCAGACCTTGAGCTTGATGATTATTCAAAAATCGTTAAGCGTGCGGGTAATGTTATTTCATTAACCTCAACTGAGTATCGTCTATTGCTGATGTTCCTGAAAAACCAAAGACGTGTTTTATCACGTCCGGATATTCTGGAGCAGGTTTGGGGTGTTGACTTTGATATGGGCACCAATGTGGTGGATGTGTATGTGAATTATCTGCGGAAGAAAATGGAGATCAATAATTTACCCCGCTTATTGCAAACCGTGGTGGGAATGGGATATGTGTTGAAAGAAGAATGAAATCGAATACCCGGATAGCACTGGCCTTTTTTTTGGTAACGCTCGCCATCATGATTGTGCTGAGTGGGGCTGTTTATTATTTC
>CAZHQP010000223.1:0-5143 GCA_964534735.1 uncultured Roseivirgaceae bacterium | reverse complement strand
TTTGATAAGGCTTGATTGATAGATCAGGTTACGTACAACTAAAACAAAAATTTATGAGGAGAACTCTACTACTGATGAGTACAGTACTATTCTCATTCCATGGGCTGTTGTATGCTCAGGATAGAATAGTTTCAGGAAAGGTGGCTTCACAAGAAGGTAAAGCAGCTTTACCGGGTGTGAGCATAGCGGTGAAAGGAACCAGTTTAGGTACAAGTACTGATGAGAACGGTAACTTTACAATTTCAATAACAGGCGATTCGCCAGTTCTTGTATTTTCATTTATCGGATACAAGACTGCAGAAGTTTCTGTGGGTACGCAAACCAGAATTGATGTGGAGCTTGAAACAGATGTAACACAGCTCTCCGAGATTATTGTAACAGGTTATGGAGGCGCTGAACGAAAAGCATTAACCGGAACGATCAATACAGTTTCTGCGAAGCAAATTCAGGATGTTCCGATTGCTTCCATCGACCAGATCCTGCAAGGCAGATCACCAGGCGTTTTGGTTATGGGAAGTTCAGGTCAGCCCGGAGCAGCAGCAACCGTTACCATTCGCGGACGCGGGTCCATTACGGGCAGCACCACTCCGTTATATGTATTGGATGGTGTTCCTATCGATCCTGCCAGCTTTAATACACTTAACCCGAATGATTATGACGTGGTGAACATCTTAACAGATGCATCCGCTACCTCAATCTATGGATCCCGGGCAGCAAACGGTGTTATCCTTTTGAACAGCAAGAAGGGTAAAGCCGGTAAAACTACATTTACCTACAAAACTCAATATGGCGTAGCACAACGCCCTGCCAGCAACAAGCTTAAATTGATGAATTCAAATCAAAAAATTGATTATGAGCTCATGATTGGCGGAACTGCTTTGGAAGGTCTGACGGATGGAGAAATCGCGGATTTGAGAGAAATTAATACCGATTGGGCTAAAGTTTTATTCCAGAATGCTGCTTACCAGACCCACGAAGTTTCGGCTCAAGGTGGAAATGATAAAACAACGTTTTTCTTCTCCGGAGCTTACCTTAAGCAGGACGGTACGGTTAAAACTACTTCGCTTGAGCGGTACACTACCCGTATTAACCTGGCCCATGAAGTTGATGCATTCCGGTTTGGGATAAACTCAACGTTTGGCTTTTCTAAAAATAAGTTAACCCGCGAAGGCGATACGTATATCGGTTCACCCCTCAATGCAGTTCGTTGGGCAAACCCGTACGAAAAACCGTATGACGAAGACGGAAACTATACGGAAATCCGAACCGGTCAGCCAAACCCCCTTCAGGAGTTATTAGAGAATACGAATCAATCGAACGAATTGAAAGTAGTGGGAAATATCTATGCGGCTTACGATCTGCCAGTGAAAGGACTGACAGCAAGAACTACATTTGGTTTGGATTACGGGCAGGCCGACCAGAATGCATATTTTGACCGTACAACGAATGCCGGAGGTCAGGCAACCGGAAATCAAGGCTCCTATGCAAGAGCGTTCGGTTACGATGTGCGATTCATCAACACAAACTCGATTACTTATAATACTGAATTTGGCCAGGATCACTCGTTGAGTGTAGGCTTGTACCAGGAAACAAACTTCAGGCAAGTGCGAGGCTTTAATTTTACAGGTTTTGGTTTAACCGGGAACCTGAAAAATGAAGGCGGCTTAACAGTGAGTGATGTCTTTCTGCCTCAATTAGGAGGTGGTAATACAGAAAGCGGGTTATCATCTTACTTCGCTGATGCGCGCTACGGATTCAAAGGTCGTTATCATTTAAGTCTGGGTGTAAGAAGAGACGGATCTTCGCGCTTTGGATCGGGAAACAAGTACGCCACGTTCTATTCTGCCGGAGCAAACTGGATTATAAGCGATGAGGCCTTTTTTGAAAATCTTTCAAAAACTGTAAACCTCGTAAAATTCAATGTGAGCTATGGTACTTCGGGCAACCAGGAAGGGATTGGCGATTTTCAATCGAGGGAATTATACTTTGCCGCTCCTTATGATGGATCCTATGGCGTTGTACAAGGCCAGCTTCCTAATCCTAATTTGAAATGGGAAACACAGAGAATGTTTGATGTTTCACTGGAGTATGGGATTTTAAATGATCGGATAACCGGTAAGTTCGGTTTCTATAATCGTATAACTGATAATTTGTTATTTAATACACCTTTATCACTTACCTCAGGCTATACCAGTATCATTGAAAATGTCGGGAGCCTGCGTAACCGCGGGATCGAGATTTCGGTAGGTGCAGATGTTGTTCGGGCAGGCGGATTCGTCTGGAATGTAAATGCAAACTTCACCAATAACAAAAATGAAGTTATTGATATTTATGGTGATCTGGACAAACTTCCACAAGGCTTAACAATTCTTCAAAAAGGAAAGCCGATCGGCACGAATTACGTAGTTGAGTACGCAGGTGTTAACCCAGCTAACGGAAATCCTTTATACAGAAAGCTTGACGGTACACTCACCAGTGAGTTTTCCTCCGATGATGCAAAGGCCCAGGGCACGCGCTTCGCACCCCGGTTTGGCGGATTCACAAATACCTTCTCGTATAAAGGCATTGAGCTGTCAGTCTTCTTCACATGGGTTCATGGAAATGAAATCTTCAACAACGACAGAACTAACGTAGAAAATCCTACATACTTCGTTGATCAAATGGCAACTTCTCTTTTAAGAGCGTGGAAGCAGCCCGGAGATGTCACCGATGTTCCGCGCGTAACTCCGTTCGAAGGCTCACCTGCGCCCGCATATCAGGCGCAAACAACCCGATACCTGGAGAACGGTTCTTTCCTGAGATTACGGAATGTGTTGCTATCGTATAACCTGCCATCAGCGTTAGTATCGAAAGCAAAAATGTCGAGTGTTCGTGTTTTTGTACAAGGTCAAAACTTGTTTACGCGCACAGAATTTTTAGGGTGGGATCCCGAGCTGGCAGCGGGCACCCTAGTAGGAGCTCAGTACCCTGCATTGCGCACGGTTACAGCAGGATTAAACATTGGTTTTTAATTACTAAAGATCACAACTATGAAGACTTTCAATAAAATATTAAAAATCATGAGCATCTCGCTGGTGCTCTCGCTGGGCGCAGCGTGTGACGCAATTGATTTGCAGCCAACCCACGTACAGGATGTTAAAGATGCTTTTAAAAGCATGAATGATGTTGATACACATTTAAATGGTGTCTACTCCTACTTCCGGGGTTATTACGCAACTTTTGGGACATTGGGTGATATTATGTCAGACGACCTGGCAGAAACACCTGAATCGTTAGGCGGATTACGCTCCGTATCAGACTGGAATTATGTTGCAAATGACGGAACTGTATTTACAGCCTGGAGTATTCCATACCAGATTATTAATGATGCGAACCTTGTGCTTGGCAACGTTGACAGGTTTGATGAGACAGCTGACGGACAGGCCGCACGTATTAAAGGTCAGGCTCTTGCCATCCGCGCACTGGCGCATTTTGAATTGCTTAAATATTTCGCAATTGAATATGAGCGTAATTCGACTGCGCTCGGAGTCCCTTTAAAGTTAACCTTTGATCCGCGTGCAACACCCTCCCGTAATACCGTGGAGGAGGTTTATGATCAGATTTATGACGATCTCACAGAAGCAAAAGCTCTGTTATCAGGTCCATTGGATGAAAGTATTAATTCAGCCGATTCCAGAAACAAGATTGATGAGATCGGTGTCGATGCGATTATGGCACGGGTGGCGCTATATGCAAAAGATTATGCCACGGCTATCGATGCAGCTTCCAGCGTAATTGATGAATCCGATCTCGCGCTTGCTGAGCCTAATGAGTTTGCCAGCATCTGGAGCAAGGATAGAGTAGCAAATGAAGTAATCTGGTCAGTTGCCTATCTTCCTGGTCAGGGGCAAGTAGCTGCAAATGTTTTCTTTGTACCGAATGATCGAATCGAGTTTAATGCTTCGCTGGAGCTTTTAGGGTTATATGACCCCGCAACTGACATCCGATATGAAGCTTACTTCTCGGATGAAATAGAAACTGAAAATATTGACAGAGCGGGAGAGCTCATCCCAATTAAATACCTGGGTCGCGATGCATCGAAGCCGGATGGCGTTGTCAACTTTAAAGTTTTCAGAGTTGCCGAAATGTATCTAATTCGGGCAGAAGCATACGCGTACTCAAGTCAGGATGGTAATGCAATGGATGACCTTAATACACTCCGGGATGCAAGAATATCGGGTTACGTTGATCAAAATCTGACAGGCATTGCTTTAAAACAAGCTATTGAAGATGAGAGACGTAAAGAATTATTTTTGGAAGGTCACCGTTGGTTTGACTTACACAGAGCTGAAAAAGGCATTAACCGCGGGTCAGACTGTGCTGCTCCTGCAACTGCCTGCGAGCTACCTGCCAGTAGTCATCGCTGGGTATGGCCTATTCCGCAAGCTGAGCTAAACGGTAATCCGGGCATCAGAGACCAACAGAACCCTAACTATTAAACTCGTTACATCATGAAACGCATTATAACATATAAAAAACTATTTGCCGCACTGCTGTTTTTCGTACTTGCAGTTTCAGGTTGCGGAGATGAGCCGGACAAGATTCTTTACAAAGGTCCCGCGTTTGTTTTCTTTGAGTCAAAAGATTACATCCCCGTTCTGGAAAGCTCAACGACAACCTATACAATCGCACTTAAAGTAAGCACTCCGCAAAAAAATGACTTTACGGTTGCTTATGAAGTTGAATCGGAAGGAGCCGTTTCGGATGTTGATTACCGGATCATAAGTCCTAACCCGATTACGATGGAAGCCGGTGAATACGTAACGTACATCGAAATTGAAATGATCAACAATGAGGTAATAGACTCAGAAACCCGGCAATTCAATTTGAAGATCACAGATATTTCCAACTCATCCTTACAGAAACAGGTTCTTACGTCAGTAAATGTTGAGGTTGTGAATGATGATTGCTTACCTGGCATTCCAAAAATCACAACCTGGGTCGGAACTGTAGCCATAGAAGATGTGGGAGGTGCTGATGGATCAGCTACAGGTCTGCCCGGATCCGGGGGAAGCTGTGGCGGAATCCTGGTGCTTAATGGAGATGACGTATTTGGTTTTGGTGTAGGTAACTTTGAAATCAAGCTTGTTTTTACTCCGGATTC
>CAZHQP010000222.1:0-5146 GCA_964534735.1 uncultured Roseivirgaceae bacterium | reverse complement strand
GATTGCTCATACATTTTAAGGGGAGTGGTTCAGGATTCTGATGGAAATATCCTGCCGGGGGCTACACTGCTTCTTTCCGGAAAAACTGCAGGCACAAACAATAAGGGTGAATTTTCCTTTCAGGAATTATGCTCAGGTGATTTCGAGCTAATTGTTCGATACATCGGGTATACCGAATCGCATATTGCTGTAAACATCCCGCAAAGCAAGGAGCTTGTTGTTAAGCTCTCTTCTTCTGAGACAACACTTACTGCAGTTGAAGTTACCGGAAGCACAACGCATACCGGTCTCACCAACTCAACGTACAACTTATCGCAGGAAGAGCTTGAACACTTCAGTGGAAAATCGTTAGGTGAAGCCTTGAAACGCGTACCCGGTGTAAGCGCATTGCAAACCGGACCGGCAATTTTTAAACCTGTGATTGATGGCCTACATAGTCAACGAATATTAATTCTCAACAACGGTATCCGGCAGGAAGGACAACAATGGGGTGTTGAGCATGCTCCTGAAATTGATCCGTTCATTGCATCGGAGATTAAAGTTGTGAAAGGCTCGGAAGCTGTGCGATATGGCTCGGATGCGATTGGTGGCGTGATCATTGTTGACACTCCACCCATGCACCAGGCTCAAAAATTTGGCGGAGAATTAAACGCAGGAATTTTTTCCAACAACCGTATGGCTGTGTTTTCCGGATTGCTTGAAGGTGGATTTAAAAATTATGAGAACATCAGCTGGCGTGTACAAAGCTCTGTTAAAAAAGGTGGTGATTACTCAGCGCCAGATTATGTATTGTCAAACACGGGTGCACAGGAAATAAATTTTTCAGGAGCGATTGGCTTTAAAAAAGAAGACAGTGGGGTAGAGGTTTACTTCAGCAGCTTTAACACCGAGCTTGGAATCCTGCGTGCTGCACATACCGGAAGCCTCGAAGACTTGGAGCGTTCCATCCGTGAACAGAAGCCCCGGTATATCGAAGACTTTACGTATACGATTAATGCTCCACGACAAAAAATCAATCACCAGCTTTTAAAAATAAGCGCGTTTAAAAAAATTCAAGGTGTTGGAACATTGCGCGTATTATATGGCGGGCAGTTGAATCAGCGAAAAGAGTTTGATATCCGCAGGGCGGGAAGAACGGGCAAGCCCGCATTGTCACTTGACCTGTTCAGTAATGTATTAGATGTATCACTCGATCATAAGATAGCCGGGCTTGAAGGAAGCATTGGTGTTAATGGAACGTATAAAGACAACTCGAATGTTCCGGGAACCGGTATTGCCCCATTGATTCCGAACTATAAACAATTCAATGGAGGGATATTTCTCCTTGAAAAATACCGGACTAAAAAATGGCTATTTGAAGCGGGTGCACGCGTTGATCATCAATACCTGCAGGTTTTAACATTCAATCAAAACAAGGAGCTGATCAAGCCGGATTTTAATTTCAATTACGTCTCAGGTTCACTCGGTGCATCTTATTACATTAATCAATATGCGCGTGTGAGCTCTCATGTGGGTGTTGCCATGCGACCTCCGCACGTAAGTGAGCTTTACAGTGAAGGACTACATCATGGAGTTGCCGCTATCGAAAATGGAATCCTGATTAAGGACGGATTTAAAACCGATCAATCGGTTATTAAAAAAGAAATTTCAACTAAATGGACAAACAGCTTTCAACTCATCCGAAAAAATTTCTCGCTTGAAATTTCTGCTTATGCAAACCCGATCTCAAACTATGTTTACCTGAAACCTACCGGCACTGCCTTAACGATCCGCGGTTACTTCCCCGTATTTGAATACTCGCAAACAGAGGCTCTTTTAACGGGGATTGACGGGTTAGTTCATTGGGACGTGAGCAGTCATTTCGAATACACGGGAACGTTTGCGTACCTCTACGCTAAAGATATAACGAACAATGATGTGCTTACGTTTATTCCGCCTGCACAAATGGAACACGCACTGACCTATCACATCGATACAAAAAGAAATCAAAGCTTTTTCTTTACCATCAGCACACCAGTTGGGTTTAAGCAAACTCGTGCACCCATTCCGGTTTACCCAAGCGAAGCCGATTCTTATACAGGCAGCAAGGTTTTTGATTTTGCGCCCGCTCCTGATGGATATATTTTATTAAATGCAGAAATGGGAGTAAAGCTTCCCGTACGTGAACATGCTTTATCCATCAGCATGGAAGGAGAAAACATTCTAAATAAATCGTATCGGGTATACATGAACCGGCTGCGGTATTTTGCCGATGAGCCCGGTGCGAATATTATGCTTAGAATAAAATATAATTTTCACAGCGATGAATAGATATCCATTATTAAAATACAAAATCATGAAACATAATTTTATTTTATTATCGATTGGTTTGCTTACAACTGTCTTTGCCGGCTGCAGCGATGATCCCGAAGCAACCAACGAAGAAGAGGTTATCACTACCATTACTGTTACGCTTACACCTGTGGGAGACGGCACTCCGATAACGCTTGGCTGGGACGATGCTAACCTCGATGCGATTGTTGACGATGCGGAGATCACTGTGAGCGGTGGTCTGAAGATGAATACGTCATATACGGCCAATATTCAAATGGCCAATAAAAGCGCTACCCCGGAAATTGATATTGATGAGGAAATTGATGAAGAAGCCGAAGATCATTTATTCTGCTTTAAGGTTACGGGTATTGCGTTAACCATAACTGCTGAAGATGAAGACAGGAACGGATTGCCGGTCGGACTAAACTCAACCTGGACAACTACCACGGCCGGCACAGGAACTGTTAATATTGTCTTACGTCATCAGCCTAACGTAAAAACAGGTGATTGTCCGGGATCAGGTGACACGGATGCGAGCATCACCTTTGATGTAGAAGTTCAAAACCCCATTTAGGGGTTTTTTTATGACTCTTTCTTTACCAGGAATTGCTCGAGGTCCTTCAGGTTGAGGACTCCTTCGTAATAGGCTTTGCCAAAAATTACTGCGAACACACCCATTTCATTCAGGCGCCTGATGTCGTCAACTCCCCGAATCCCACCGCTGGCGAGCACACAGATCTCAGGGAAGCGGGCAATGATATCAGCATAAAAATCAAAAGCCGGACCTTCAAGCACACCATCGCGTGAGACATCTGTGCTCTTAACATATTTCAATCCGCGTTCGTAAAAATATTCAAGGTGTTCGAACAGCGTAAGCTCGGACTTGCTTTGCCAGCCGCGGAACAAAAGATTTTTTGATTTTATATCGGTCACATCAGCACCGAGCGTGATTTTCTCACGGCCATAGGAAACAATCCATGAGGCAAATAACTCAGGACTTGTTACGGCAATACTTGATGCGGTTATAAAGTCAGCTCCTGATTCGTACGCCTTGCTGATATCGCCATCATTCGAGATTCCGCCTGTAAAGTCAATCTTCAGATCGGTGTGGCCGGCTATCGCTTCAATAACATGATAGTTAACCGGACTTCCGCGCTCAGCGCCATCCAGATCAACCAGGTGAATAACATCTATACCATGATCTTCAAAGCGCTTGGCCAGATCCAGCGGGTTTTCATCATACGCTTTTTCACTGGTGGGATCACCCTTGCGCATTTTTACTACTCTGCCTTTCCGGATTGCTATAGAAGGAATTACCTGTATCATTTTTTTTGTTCGAATCGCTAAAATACCACATGCTCATGAAACATCAGCGGTTTTTTTGAATTTACTGTCGCTTAACGGCAGGCGTTTTGCAATGTGACCGAATAAAATATCGCTATCTTTAACTGTGTACGAAAGACAAAAAGTTATGAATCGACTCATCGTAATCGTTTGTTCGCTCCTGATTTCGCTGACGGCTTTTTCTCAGGCCAAAATGCGCAGGCTTCCCAATTCGATTAACAATCCGAGCATAAATGTTTTTGCTCCTTTCATCAGTTTTGACGGATCTGCGATCCTTTTCACTTCCGATTATGCCGATGAAGGAACGCTTGTATATTACAGCCAGCGTGATGCAGGCGATTGGAGGCAACCCGTTGAGCTGCCCAAACATCTTAATACAAAATTGAATTTTCTTAAAGGATATTCTTTAAGCCCTGACGGAAAAACCCTATTTATTACTTCTGCAAAATCGGGTGGGGTAGGCAACTACGATATCTGGTCAAGCGAACTTACTGGCAGCACCTGGGGAGAAATCAAGAATCTGTTTCTGCCCATCAACACAAAAGGCAACGAAGGTTGCGCAACGTTTACTGCAGATGAAAAGACAATCTATTTTATGCGCTGCGATAAAATGGACATGCAGAAGGCCGACAAGTGTAAAATCTTTATGTCGCAGAAAAAACCCAACGGTCAATGGGAAGAACCGGTAGAGCTTCCTGCAAACATTAATACCGGTAATTCTCAATCGCCACGAATTGCAGCTGATGGTGAAACATTGATCTTCTCATCCAACAAAATTTCTCCGAACAAAGGGGGGATGGATGTATACGTCACCAAACTAAAGAATGGTGTATGGTCAGATCCTTTGCCTCTGGATGTTGCCAATACTGATAAAGATGATCAGTTTGTAAGCCTGCAGGCTAATGGGCGGTACATTTTACGGGAGTCTCCGGGAAAATTTAAAAGTGAAATTATGGAATACCTGATACCTGATGAGCTGCGGCCACGTGGCGTTATGAAGGTGGAGGGCTTTATAAAAGATGCAGCCGGTAAACCCACACCTGCTTATATCTCTGTTTTTGATCAGTATAATAACAAACGAATTATTAATTCACGCCCGGAAGCTGACGGATCATTCTTCTTCTACCTGTTGGAAGGAAATGCCTACGAGCTTTCCATTGATCATGAGCAGGGAGGCTATACGTATTATTCAAAACATTATGACCTGATGCATAATGATGTGCTGCGCAACGAAAAGATTAATGTTGTTCTAAAACCGATCGCTGCAGGAGATGAACTGGTGCTGGACGGGCTTCGATTCAGACCTAATACACTTGAACTTGATCATGCCGATTCAGAACTCAGAAGACTTACACGATTAATTAAAAATGCTCCGTTAAATTTTGAGGTACAGGTATTGTTATCGGGGTATGTTGAAGACTCTGTGCAAACATCTCCTGATCTTACGGAGCTAATCATTGATTCAACAAATGTTGTACTTCAAAGCGTA
>CAZHQP010000221.1:0-5165 GCA_964534735.1 uncultured Roseivirgaceae bacterium | reverse complement strand
AAATACAAATTCATACTTACAACTTGGAGGCTCGGTAAGCTTCAGGCTTACAGGATATACTTCTGCCCAAAAAGTTATTCTGGCCGGGGAGTTTAACAACTGGAACGAAGAGCAGCTCGTAATGAAAAAAACCGATGATGGCTGGGAACTTCCGTATATCCTTGCTCCCGGAAATTACCAGTATAAGTATATTGTAGATGGCAAATGGATTACTGATCCGTATAATCCTCATCTGGGCAGTCTTGGCGGACACATGAACTCAGTTGTTACAATACAACCAAATCATACGTTTGTTTTAAAAAAATACCAAAATGCTGTTAACGTATTGATTGCCGGAAACTTTAATGACTGGACCGGCTATTCGATGACAAAAACTTCTGAGGGCTGGGTATTTAAAGCGTATCTTCCGGCAGGTAAATGTCTTTATAAATTTGTGGTTGACGGTAAATGGATCATTGATCCAGGCAACGATCTATGGGAACAAAATGAATACGGTAATGGCAATTCAGTGCTCTGGATAGGTCCGGGCAGTGATAAATAGTTCCTCTTTGCTTACCTGTCTGTATTATCATTACTTTCTTTGCAGGAATAAATATCTATTTTAGCGGTTCATGGAATTAACTCTCACGATTGGCATTATTATCCTTACTGCCGGAGTAAGTCTGTACGCGATTAACCAGCGACAGGTTTTAAACAAACTGATGATGAACCCGTACATGGTTACACACCGCGGACAATATTATCGAATGGTTACTTCGGGGTTTGTTCATGCCGATCACATGCATCTGCTTTTCAATATGATCTCGTTTTATTTCTTTGGAACAGGCCTTGAAAACATTTTTAGCGTGATCTTCGGAAACCTGGGCGGAGTCTATTTCGTGCTGATGTATCTGTTAGGGGTAATTGTGTCTGATTTACCAACCTTGATTAAACACAGGAATAATCCCGCATACAATTCATTAGGCGCATCCGGAGCCGTATCAGCTGTTGTCTTTGCGTGTATTTTATTCGATCCGCTTTTAGAAATTTATTTTCTGCCAGGTTTTATCGTGGGGGCTGCATACCTGATTTATTCATCTGTCAGCTCAAAACGCTCCCGAGATGGAATCAATCATGACGCACATTTATACGGGGCCTTATTTGGAATTGTGTTTTGTCTTGTATTATACCCTCCATCATTTCAAATTTTTCTAACCCGGCTTTCAGAATGGAAATTCTTTAACCCATGACTACGGAGCTAAATTCAACGCTTGCGCAAAAACAACGCCTAACTTCCATCGACATGGTTCGTGGAATTATTATGGTCATTATGGCCCTTGATCATACGCGTGAGTTTTTTCATATAGATGCACAGGTTTTCAATCCAACTGATCTTTCCAAAACAACAACCATTTTATTCTTTACGCGGTGGATCACACACTTTTGCGCACCTGCATTTGTTTTTCTATCCGGGATTTCAGCCGGACTTTCCTTACAGCGTAAATCCAAAAAAGAGCTTTCATGGTTTTTATTCACACGTGGACTGTGGCTTATTATTCTGGAGATCACATTAATCCGGTTTGGCTTTACGTTTAACCTGTATTACGATGTTACATTCTTTGAGGTGATCTACACACTTGGCGCATGCATGATGATATTATCCGTACTGGTTTATCTTCCGCAACAGGTGGTTTTTGCGCTTGGCGTCATACTTATTTTGGGGCATGATGCACTCATCGGGTTTAAGATACCGGATACACTGCGGACATTATTTATCGCACCCGGATTTATTCCAGTGGATGCAACGCATGGAATTTTTGTAAGCTATCCCGTTATTCCATGGCTCGGCATTATGCTTGCCGGATATGGTGCAGCACGGCTCTATACTCATATTGATGGTGAGAAAAGAAAGAAAATACTTTTATATGCAGGCGTAATCACGATTGTCCTATTCATCATTATCCGTTTTACAAAAATTCATGGTGATCTCGATACCTGGTCCACTCAGAAAAACCCATGGTTTACATTTCTGAGCTTTATCAATTGCGTCAAATACCCGGTAACACTCTTATTTACACTAATGACACTCGGCCCAATATTGATCGTTCTTTCCCTTACCGAACGTTCAAAAGGCTGGATTTCCGAAAAGGCAATCGTAATCGGACGTGTACCCTTATTCTATTTTATCATTCACTTTTACATCCTTCACATTGTTGCGTTAGGATTGTATATTATAATTTTCAGCAAGTCGATTTCTGAGATCGATTTCCATTTACAAGCCGGACTGGGCGGAATTAGTCCGGGAACAGGTTATTCCTTGGTCTGGACCTACGTAGCCTGGATAACACTAATTATCCTGCTCTACCCGATCTGCCGGTGGTATAATAATTATAAGAGTTCGCACACAAATTGGTGGCTCAGTTATCTGTAGTTGGGTATTAATTTCCACATTCCAATTCGGTTCAAATTGAAATAAGGCCATTCTTCTGCTGGCATAGCAATTGACTTCAAAGATTCCAGGCTTAACTCCCTCCTCTTTGAAAACAATTTTACAACGTTCATTAATTATTGCGCTCACGGGCATCCTGTTAGTGGTAGCTGCGTTCAGTGCATATAAGGTTTATAGTCTATCCGCCAGACGCGCAGAAATCAAGCGTGATTACAGCTTGCTGAATAACATCTCATACGGATTACTTTCCGTAAACGCCTGGCGGGATCATATGGTGCGTATTGTTACTCACCGTATTGATGATTTCGAGTTTACCCCTGAACAGGAAGTTGCGCTCAAAGCAGAAATCTCAGGAGTACTTCATGCTGTAATTAACAAGGCCGACAGCATGGTTAACGCCAAACAGAAAACGTTTAAAGGAAAGATCCGGAAAGTAGCGGTTAAGGCCCTCTATAATGAAGACAAACTCCATAAGAAAGTCCCGCAGTTTGCAGAAACGATACTTAAAGAAGTTACCAATAAAAAAAACAAGGAGCGTCTGAAATTCCTGATTCAAAGCAAGCTTGAACAATTTGGCTCTGTTACCTATGACAGTGTGAATGATGTGAACAGGATTCGGGGAATACTTGTAAAATACGAAGCTTCAAGTCTGGAAGAGTTCAACCAACGCAGCGAGATTCATCTTGCGGGTCTCCAGAAATCAACATATTTCTTTATGTTCGTTATTCTGGGAGTTATGATTTCATTCCTGATCATGTGGTGGCTGATCCGTGATTCGAAGGTTTATCAAACACCCTTGTTTATCATGTCAGTATTACTCGCACTGATTGTCTTGTTTGCCGGACTTACTGCTCCGATGATTGAAATCGATGCGCGTATAAAAGAACTTACATTTCATTTAATTGGAGAACCTATCGAATTTAAAGATCAGGTGATCTTCTTTCAGAGTAAAAGTATTGTAGATGTGGTTCATATACTGTTAGCCACCGGAAAATATGATTCCATTATTGTAGGAATTTTGATCATGGCCTTCAGTATTTTATTTCCGGTAGCGAAAATTCTTTCGACCAAGCTTTACCTGCTTGGTAAAACAAAATGGAGACATCATAAAGTGATCCGGTTTTTTGCCTTCAAATCCGGTAAATGGAGTATGGCCGATGTTTACGTTGTTGCGATTTTTATGGCCTACATTGGATTTAAAGGCATTCTGGATAATCAGATTAAAGGACTTACTATGCAAACCGATTCATTGGTGAGTTTGTCTACCAGTGAGACATCTTTGCAGCCAGGCTTCATCCTCTTTATTGGATTTGTGTTATTCAGCTTGCTCCTGTCAGAAGTATTGAACCGCATCACAACCCGCGAAGCAAATAAAAAACGCAAGCCTGCACTTAAGCCTGTTTTAGGTTAGGTGGTTGAGGCGGCAACGGAATAAAGCCGGTTTCGCCTTTTATTACCGGAAATTTCTGTTCGCTCCAGCGTATCTTGGCAGCTTCTATCCTTTCTTTTGAAGTGGCTACAAAGTTCCAATAAATAAACCTTTCTTCCGCAAAAGGTTCCCCACCAAAAATATAAATCGTTGTATATGCTTCAATGGTGAATTCACAAAGCGCTTTATCTTTTGCGACAAGGATACGTTTTGGCTCATAGGTATTCCCATCATTTGTAAGACTTCCCTCCAAAATATAGATAGCAACTTCTCCATACAACTCATGCTTAACAGACACAGGTTGCGCGGACTCATTCTTTATTTCAATTAAAAATAACCTGCTATAAACCGGCACGGGGGATTTTCTACCAAGCGCCTCCCCTGCTATGAGCTTATACTGAACACCGTCTTTCCTCCAAACCGGGAGCTCATGTTCGGTAGCATGAAAAAATTCCGGTTGCATATCTTCCAGTTCTTTCGGTAAGGCAACCCAAATCTGTAATCCGTGTAACGATTTATCAGAGGTTCGTAAATATTCGGGTGTGCGCTCGGAATGAACAATACCGCTTCCGGCTGTCATCCAGTTTACCTGGCCGGGTTTGATCTCCATTTCTGTTCCCAGACTGTCCCTATGCATCATGCTGCCTTCAAATAAATAGGTAAGTGTTGACAACCCAATATGCGGATGCGCACCAATGTCTATATTTTGATATTGATTCAGTCTGGCTGGACCCATGTGATCAATAAAGATAAACGGACCAACCATTCGCTTCCCGCGAAACGGCAACAACCGGCCCACCAAAAAGTTACCGATATCAGCAGGGCGCTCTTCAATGATCAGATTTACATTTGACATGATACAAAATTATTCGTGAGGATACTCTTTATGCTTAAACTGCCAGTACAAATAAAATAAGGCCGGAATGATGAAGATCGTTCCGATGACCAAGGCCCAACCAAGTGAATTAATCGTTTGCATCGTTGCATGATGATCAAGTAACGTCAAATTCATTCCGTGCGTAATAACAATGAAGTCCGGAAAGTGTGCATATCCGATTGCCAATAAGATCATCGTAACCTGGAAACCGGCCAGCAACCGAATGATGATCGTATCTCCTTTATAGATCAGAATCCAGAGAACCACAAGCGAGGCAGTTGCAGCAAGCACTGCAATTAATCCAACAGAATTTCCAAAAATCCAATTAGTTAATGGAATGTCATCAATCAGCGAGGTGATAAACACATAGATACCACTTCCCACTGCAGCAATATTCATGTGCCTGGCCTTATTGATAAAGCGTTTTCTGT
>CAZHQP010000220.1:0-5171 GCA_964534735.1 uncultured Roseivirgaceae bacterium | reverse complement strand
ATCACCCAGAAGAAAGGAGTGAAAGCACCAATGTCCATTCCATACGTGCCGATCGCGATAAAGTGTGAAGCAATACGGTTCAACTCGGCAACCAATACGCGAACATACTCAACGCGCTTCGGTATCTGCTCGGAAATGCCCAGCATTCGTTCGACACCCATTGCATAAACATGCTCGGAGTTCATGGCCGCCACATAGTCCATCCGGTCAACAAACGGAATGATTTGATTATAGGGAAGATTTTCCGCATGCTTTTCAAAGCAGCGATGCAGATAACCCATGTGGGGAACAACTTCTTTGATGATCTCACCATCCATTAACACTTCCAGGCGCAATACTCCGTGGGTAGAAGGGTGTTGCGGACCGAGGTTAATAATCATCTCTTCCGAACGCAGATTTTCTTCCTTGAACTTGTTCGGTTCAGAGTCTGTGAGATTGCCCGGCTTGTATGAATATTGAATGCTATCGGTCGGCATCAGTATTTAACTTTTATGTCGCGATAATACTCCTGGTGAACATAATCTTTGCGCAATGGGAAGCCCTCCCAATCGCCCGGCATTAAGATTCTTCTGAGATCAGGATGGCCTTCAAATTTTATTCCGAACATATCAAACGCTTCACGTTCATGCCATTCGGCCGTGCGCCAGATCGGTGTAACTGAGTCAATCACCGGATTCTCACGTGGTAATACAACCTTTAGCATGAGGTGTGTATTGAATGGGATTGAGTATAAATTATAAACAACTTCCATTGTGTTGGACAGAGTACCGTTATCAATACCCGTTACACACGAAAGCATATCAAAATATGTTTCAGAATTCTGATGCAGTTCAGTACAAACTTTTATCAAATCTGATGCTGAAATAATTACTGCTTTGGGCGAAGCTTTCTCATCAACCGTTATTTCGGAAGAAATTTTTCTGACAATATCAACCAGTTGTGAGAAATCAGGCATGTTGTTCCTGGTTTTCAAGAAGTCGTTCAACTGCCTTGGGTGCACGCAAGCTTTCTTTCCGGATTTTTTCCTGGAGTTTTAGAAAGCCTCCAATCAATGCCTCCGGTCGTGGCGGGCAGCCCGGCACGTATACATCGACCGGAACAATCCGGTCAACTCCTTTTACCACATGATAACCATGCTGCCAGTAAGGGCCTCCGCAATTGGAGCATGAGCCCATTGAAATCACGTACCGCGGTTCAGGCATTTGTTCGTATAACCTTTTGATTCGATCTGCCATTTTAAACGTTACAGTTCCGGCAACGATCATTACATCTGACTGACGCGGGGAAGCAAACGGTGCAATGCCAAACCGATCCATATCATAGACGGTTGTTCCGGTGCTCATAAATTCAATGGCGCAACACGCAATTCCGAACGTCATCGGCCACATGGAAGATAGTCTTGCCCAGTTTAGCAGATCATCCGCTTTAGTGATGATGATGCCGCCATGTTCAAACCGGTGATCAAGCAAGCCCATTATTTATACTTTTCGTTTAATGAGTTGTAGAGTTTTTTTGGAACGACAGAATCGATATCTTCCTTTATCGGAGCAGGCTTGACCCAGTCAAGCAGACCGTTAACCCATGCATAGGCAAGTCCAATTGCGAGGATCAAAATAAAAATGATCATCTCGGTTAAGGAGAACCAGCCCCAAAGCCCGCTTGTTTGCTGAATCAATTCTGTATTTACAAAAACTGTTGCCCAGGGGAACAGGAAGACGATCTCGACTTCAAACAAAATGAAGATCAGCGCAACGATGTAAAACCGCATGTTAAACTGCGACCAGCCCGTTCCAATCGGTTGCTCTCCGCTTTCATATGTTTCCAGTTTTTGTTCGTTGGGTCGATTCGGGCGAACCAATCGTGAAATCAGGAATGAGACAGACAGGAATAATATTCCTCCAATCAGGAAAAGTAGTACCTGGCCGAATTCAGAAATGGAATATTGATTCATCGATTGATCCACGAACCCAAAGATAAAGAAAGCAAGATCACTTTTTTGTTCAGTAACCAGATTGTTACTCCTGCAGGGGCCGCTTTTTGATCATCCCGCCCCGGATGTCACTTACGCTATTCTCTACCACAAAGGCATTGTCATCGATCTTGGCGATTTCGGTTTTCAGCTTCTGAAGCTCAAGCCGGGTGATAACCGAAAAGATCACATCATAATCTTCCTCCTGATGGCCCCGTTTACCAAAACCACCCTTGCCCTGAACAACCGTAACTCCACGGCCCATATTTTGTGTGATTGCTTTTTTAATTTCTTCGCTTCTTTCCGAAACGATCATTACACTGATGTATTCTTCAATACCGTGAACCACAAAATCAACAGTCTTGGAAGCTACAAGATAGGTTAAGATCGCATACAATGCTGTTTCGATGTTGATCAGATATGCGGCCACCGAAAATATCACGATGTTAAGTGCCAGAATAATATCACCCACGGTAAGTGCAGTTTTACGACTGGTATAAATTGCTAACACCTCTGTTCCGTCAATCACGCTGCCGCCACGAATGGATAGGCCGATACCAAGCCCTAAAAAGAATCCGCCAAAGAAAGAGATCAAAAGTTTGTCACTTGTGATTAATGGAAAAGGTACGAATGCCAGGATGACAGCGAGCAATGCAATGCCTACAAGGGTTTTAATTGCAAAGATTTTTGATACCTGGGTATATGCAATAAAAATAAACGGCAGGTTAATGATCACAATCAAATATGAGAGATCAACATCCGTTAACACATTCACGAGCAGCGAGATCCCCACTACACCCCCATCCAGAAAGTGATTTGGCAATAAAAAGCTTTTTAATCCAAATGCTGCGGCTGATACACCTAATGAGATAAAAATGACGTCTTTGATCATCCGCTGAATGTTGATCTTGCGGATGCGCATTGCATTTAACTGAAGAAATCGTTGTTGTGTACTCATTACGGTAAGATACTAAAAAATAAAAGCCTTCCCGATGAATCAGGAAGGCTTTAATGGTTTTTTAATCTCGTTATGTAGGCATATCTGTAACTGAAAATGTATCAGGTTTCGACAGGCTCAACCTAACAGATTACTTATCTGATTTAGTTACTCCCGGTTCACGTTTTAAAAACTCATCATACAATTGTGTGTGGCGGCTTACCATCGGGATTTGCCAGCCGTTGATAAACACATGAATGATGTTTGTTTTTGTTTCGAATGGATCACCGTCACTCACCACGATGTTGGCAACTTTACCGACCTCCACAGAGCCGAGTTTATCGCTTACACCAAAAATCTCAGCCGGAACAATGGTAACAGATTTTAATGCTTCTTCCCGGCCCAGGCCATACGCAGCCGCGAACCCCGCATTGAATAAAAGGTTGCGAACATTTTCTGTTTCCGATGTACGCAACGCAACCTTTACTCCCGCTTTTCTCATTAAACCCGGGTTTGCATATGCTTTATCGTAACGATCATAGTCACGACTTGGCAATGCGAGTACCGGACCAGCAATAACGGGCAAGCCCGACTTTGCAATATCCTCCGCAACCCGCCAGCCTTCGCGACAACCTGTAAGCACAACCTTTTTGAACTTCTTCTCTTTGATCCATTTCAATGCCTCAAGGATATCTTTCGCTGCGTTAACCTCCACCATGATCATTTGCTCTCCGCGAACAACCGGCAGCATGGCTTCCATTTCAGGATAGTATTCCAAACCCTTTCCCTTCATGGCCGAGTCAAGCTTATGGTACTGCATTGCGCGATCGAAAACATCGTTAAGCTTTTTGATTGCTTTTTCAGATGCCGTCTTAATTTCATCGTCCGTTCTGCGGTCAAATCCTCCGCGTCTTCCGGTTGATGGAAAATTAATAACAACTGCTTTTACACCTGCATACATCTGGTCAGGCGTGTAGCCATACAGGTTGATCAGGGCTGCTGTACCCGGAAACATTCCGCCAACGGGTGCCGTGATTACGGTTGTTACTCCGCTTACACGTGTAACCGGAATCAATGCTGAGTTAGGGTTTACAGCAGTAAGTGCCTGCATTTGCGGGATTACATCTCCGATCTCATTTAAATCGCGGGTACGCTGATCCGAACCAACTTCTGACAGACCGAGATTTGTGCCCGCATCAATAAAGCCTGGATAAATCCATTTGCCTTTGCAATCAATTACTTCAGCGCCTTGCGGAGCCGTTGTTGCTGTACCAACATATGTGATCTTACCATTGGCAATGATCACAGTTCCGTTGCTGATCGTTCCTTTGGTAACAGTCTCAATCGTGGCATTCGTAAGCATAAAGGTTCCGTACTTTCCTTTTGGAACCTGCGCGAGAGCCGCCATACCGGAACAAACGAACAGAATTATATAAAGTATCTTTTTCATCGGTATTAGCGGTTTTGGTCAGCAAATTTTACATTCAGCAGGAACTCAGCATTCTTCATACACTCATCGTGGTCATGCGCTGATTCTTCTTCAAATACAGCATCCGTAATGTCAATGGTTTGTTTCGGATCGACATACAGACGCATATCGTCCGGATCTTTTGCCCGGTCAAACTTTACAATACCATCAATAATGGTGTACACCGGAATGGCATATACAGAAAGCGGATGACCTTTAAAGATTACAACATCACCATCTTTACCTGCTTCCAGCGAGCCAACACGATTTTCAATACCCAATTGCTTTGCAGGATTGATCGTGATCAGCGAAAGTGCTTCTTCATCGGTAAGGCCGCCATATTTTTGAGTCTTGGCCGCTTCATGGTAGAGGTGACGGGTTAGCTCGGCATCATCTGAATTGATTGATGTTACCACTCCATTGCGTGTAAGAATTGCCGCATTGTAAGCGGTTGAATAGTATACTTCAAACTTATAGGCCCACCAGTCGGCAAACACGGATGCCATCGCTCCCTGCGCAGCCAACTCAGGAGCAACTTTAAAGCCTTCGTTTACGTGCTGGAAAACCAGTCGCTTCACACCAAAGTCTTTGCAGACTTTCAACAACATAAAAATTTCATCTGCTCGATAGCTGTGACAATGAACGATGATCTCTCCACGAAGTATTGCCGCAATCGTCTCCATTCTGAGATCATACTTTGGAGGTGCGCCTCTAAAGCCTTTCTGATTTTTAGCAGCGTTATATTTATTCCAGCTTTCCATGTATTCTTTTCCTTCGGAGAATGCCTGGCGGATCAC
>CAZHQP010000219.1:0-5182 GCA_964534735.1 uncultured Roseivirgaceae bacterium | reverse complement strand
CTATCGTGTAGGGGGAAAGTTGGATAAAGTGCTTGAAGGAGCGAAAAATATCGTTCGCTGGAAGAAAGAATTGAAGTCATTAACTCCGTTTATTGTGTTCCAGTTTTTAGTCGTGAAGCCTAATGAGCATCAAATTTCGGAAGTGTATAAGCTCGCAAAAGAAATTGGTGTTGATCATGTCGCCTTAAAGACCGCACAAATCTACGACTATCAAAATGGTTCGGATTTAATCCCAACGATCGATAAATATTCCCGCTATCAAAAGAACTCAGACAACTCGTATTCTATAAAAAATGAGTTAGCCAGTCATTGCTGGAAAATGTGGCAGAGCTGTGTAATCACCTGGGATGGTAAAATTGTTCCGTGCTGCTTCGATAAAGATGCACATTACGTAATGGGTGATCTGAAAGAACAATCATTCAAAGAGATCTGGCAAAGCAAAAAGTACAACGATTTTCGCGCTACACTGCTCCGCTCACGCGATGAGATCGAGATGTGCAAAAATTGTACAGAAGGAACGAAGGTCTGGGCGTAACGTCATTCTGAAGGAGGAACGACTGAAGAATGCCCTAACTTGTGCAACAAATGAGGGGATTCTTCGCTAGCGCCTGCCTACCGCAGGCAGGCCCAGAATGACGGTCAATTGTTCTTTTTCTCGAAAGTCCACTCAGCTAACAATACTGTTCTCGGATCAATCACCACGCGCTCCGGCTCACCATCATATTCAACTTTAAACTGTCCTGATGTTCCTGTAAGCTCAACTTTCTTAATGTCCGGAACGAGTTGGCCTTTTTTATAAATTCCGATCTCAACCGGAACATTGAACGTGGTTCCATCGTTTTGAACCTGTTTAAGATCAAACTCAATTGTTTTCGTACCTGAGTTATATTTCCAGCCGCCATTTAAAGTAAGCTTACCACCCTGGTTGAGCCATTGCTTGAAAAATATTGACAGATCAAGACCTGATACGCGTTCCATTTCGATTTGAAAATCTTTTGTACTGGCCGTGGCGTTCATGTACTTCCGGTAGTAATTCTGAATTCCTTTTTGGAAAGCTTCATCACCAATCAAAGTTCGTAACATGTGCAGCGTCCATGCACCTTTTTGATAGGTATGTGAAGAAGTTACTTTGCTCATATCCGACAGGTTATTATGAACAATTGTGTAATTCGGATTGTCTTTATAAAAATTGAATGTAATTCGCCTGCAGTCCTGCATTTCTTTTACAAATTCATCGTGACCCCAATAATGTTCAATGAACAGTGCTGTAAAGTAGGTTGCAAAGCCTTCGCTTAGCCAAACATCATCCCAGTCTGATTCGGTCACTGCACAGCCAAACCACTGGTGTGCAATCTCGTGAACCACAACTTTTTTCCAGCGAAAATCCCCAACACCTGAGACTGATTTCTCATTGTATAGAATAGCGGACGCTGACTCCATTCCTCCGGAAACACTGCTTGCCTGAATATTGGCCAGCTTTTCATAGGCAAACGGTCCGACATATCGTGTATAAAACTCAAGTACTTCTTTTGTTGGCTTCGCGAAATCTGAAAAGCCCGCATCACGCTCCTGGCGAAACACCCAGGTTTGAATCGACTTTCCATCAAATGTATCAACGTACTGAACCGCAAACTCTGCTACACCTAATACATATAACCACGGTGAAATCGGCACGGATTGTTTCCAATGCGTTCTTTTTTGACTTGAGTTGAGATTTGTCTCTTCCTGCAATAAGCCGTTACATACAACCTGGTACCGAATGGGTGCCGTAACAATGAATTCGCAGGTAGCTTTTTCAGCTACGTGATCAACTACCGGAAGCCAATTTCTGGTAAGATCCGGCCAGTTATCACTGAAAAATGTTCTTTCCTTGTTCCGGTTAGGCTTGATGTGAAGACCCGTAGCGGGAATTCCTGCATACGTAACTGTAAATTCGATTTGTTCTCCTGCTGTTGATGGAGTAGCCAATGTTACAATCAATTCATTTTTATGATGTGTATAGGAAAGCTTTTTGCCATTCTGCATGACCGAGGCCACGGTCATTCCTTTTCCTTTGTCCGCATTAGTCAGATCCAGGCGAATTTGACGGATATCCTTTTTCTTGAGAAGAATGAAAATTGTTGCTGAGCATTTGATCTCATCGCTATCATCAGATAACGTTATGTCAAACTTGTAATGCTGAACATCAATGTCCGGATTTTTTGGATAGTTGTCTGTAGCATGAACAACAAACGAAACAAGAAGAAACAGAAGAGTTAGAATTCGCATTATTCAAGGATTACTTTTTTGAAATAGAAAACTTTAGGGTCGATCACGGGGGTTGAAGTGCTTTCGATTGTGATGCCTTTTGTATCAAGGTCCATTCGCTTTAACCCTTTATCAGTTTGAATATCTATCGGAACTGCGATTCCGGCATTTAGAATTTTGATTACGTATTTTGATTCCCCGGTTTGTTTCACAGAAATATTCAGTTTATCGATGCTTCTTAGAAACAAATCAAACAAGGGTTTCAGGTCCTTACCGGAGGCTGCACTGAAATGTTTCTCTACATCATCTGTGTCAACGAGATTGTCGTAAGTGTAATCCGGACTCGTAACAAATTTCCTGAGAGCCGGAAAGAACGCTTCATCGCCAATCACATACCGAACGGTATGCATGAAAAATGCTCCCTTTCCATAAATATCACGCTGATAAACTTTATCCGTATCAATGTCTTTCCCAGGAACAACCGGCTGTTTGTTCTCAATGTTTCGGGCTGTTTGCTGCATTAATTTGAGATAACCTTCCTCACCTTCATATTCACGGATGTACATCGCATCACCATAGGTATCAATTCCTTCCTGTACCCACATGTCTGCCCAATCGATACCGGTAACTTTATTGCCCCACCATTCGTGACCGAACTCATGATGGATTTGGTCATCAAAATCTTTTCCGCCAACCAATCTGTATTTAAAATTAGCTCCGTAGGTGTTAGAGGTTTGATGTTCCATCCCGGGATGGGAAGCTTCCGTAATGGCCATCTTTTCCTTGATCCATGGATATTCACCAAAGTATTTTTCCTGCACGCGGCAGGAGCGTTCAAAAATGTCAAGAAAACGTTCTGCCTGGTCAGCATGTTCTTCCAGCGGGTAGAAATACATGGGAACTTTATTTCCGTTTACAGTAGTATACATGCGCATGAAGGGCTTGAACTTACCAATGTTGAACAGGATGCTGTAGTTATTGATCGTATATTTTGTTTGCCAGTGAAAAGTAGTTTTGTCACCTTTTGTTTTTTCACTGAGTAATAGTCCGGGCCCGGTAACGTAGAGGCCCTTCGGCACAGTAACGATCACATCCGCGCCCTCATTAGGTTCATCGCTTGGATGATCTTTACAGGGGAAGTATATTTTTGCCCCATCGGTCTGACAGGTGATATCAATCCATGGATTACCTTTTGAGTCTGTTGCCCAGGTAAAGCCTCCGTTCCACGGTGGTTTAACGGCAACGTGCGGTTTGCCATCATACTGGATTTTAACTTTTATTTTTCCTGCAGGTAACGCTGTTGGCAGATTGATGGATACGAGATTGTGTTTATGGGTATACGTTTGCTCTTTCTTGTTGACCCATACTTTCCTGATGGTAAGCACGGTTGTGAAATCAAACAGCAAAATGTTTGTTGAACTGCTGGTGATCAAGTCAATTTCCGCAAAGCCATCAATTGATTTTTGTATCGGATCAACATTTAAGGAAACAGTGTAATGGCGAATGTCCATAATGGCCTGCTCGGGCCTGAGCTTTCCGCCCGAAGTCATGTCTTGCGAAAAGACGGTGGATACCAATAGAATAGAAGTAAGCGTCAATAGAGCTCTCATGGGCAAGGTTTAGGAATGTAAGATAAGATCAGAAATGATCTTTCTCAATGAGAAATTACTTTCCGGCAGACAGGTTTTTTGCGTTGATCTGCTTTTCGATCTTGCCGAAATCAACTGCACTGCATTTTCCGCAACCTGTTCCGCAGGATTTGACATGAAAGGACCGATAGATCATCCTGCCCAGATAAAGCAGGGCGCCTGCAAATAGGAGTATGAGGATCAACTGCTGAAACACGCGTCAAAAGTAAGGAATCTCTGATTATAACCCTGTTAGTGGTAAAAACTATTCAACGTCCGATAACGGACGCTTTAAAATACATAAACGAACAAATTGAAGTAAAAAATGTTGATTTTTGTGCTCAGAATGTACCTTTTGGTGCTGGCATTAATCTTGGAAACTGAGGCAAACCTCTCTGTTTTAATATACAGATTGGGTTAAACTTTTTGTTAAGGCCTTCATCCCTCAAATATCAAACCTACCCACATGCTAAAGAATTATTTTATCACCGCGTACCGCAACCTCATCCGGAAGCGCACCAGTACTTTTTTTAACGTAGCTGGTTTAACGCTTGGGATTACCGGGAGTATTGTACTGTTCCTGTTGCTTTACCGCACGTTAACGTTTGATCGTTTCCACTCGAAATATGATCGGATATACCGTGTGGTAAGTCAATCGGATAACAACGGAGAAAAGTTTTATACACCCGGCATCCCCACCATTTTGTCCCCGGCATTCAAAACGGATTTTCCGGAAGCAGAGTATGTGGCGTTTACTTCCTACACACAGGATGGACTTATTATGATTCCGCAGCGAAGCGGGGAACCTAAAAAATACCAGGAAGAAAACGGGATTGCTTACACGGAGCAATCTTTCTTCAACATCTTCGACTGGAAAGTGCTTCATGGAGATCTGAGCAATGCGATCAAAAATCCTAATGAGGCTGTGCTTACAAAAAAAATGGCCTTAAAGTATTTTGGAAAGGAAAATGCCATTGGCGAGGTATTCACGTTTGGCGATGTGGATTATAAAGTAACTGCAGTAGTGGATGAAAATCCCGGTAACACAGATTTTCCATTTACCATCATTCTTTCTTACGAAACAGTGAGGAAAAGCTATGAAGAGCAGGGCTGGGGCAGCACATCAAGTAATAATCATAACTACTTCCTCTTAAAAGAAGATGCCAGTATTGAAACGCTGGAAGGGCGCATGGCTGCATTCACGGATAAGCATGTTGGCAAAGAAAATTATGATCATCGGTTATTTAATATTCAACCGCTCAGCACAATTCATTACGACACCCGCTATCATGGATATTCGTATAATA
>CAZHQP010000218.1:0-5186 GCA_964534735.1 uncultured Roseivirgaceae bacterium | reverse complement strand
CTAAAAAGAATTTACCGAATACCCGATCCTGATTAATCTCGTTCTGGTTATACGCCAGCATGCCTACTGCGTTGTAACCATCACCTTGCTGAACCGGAAAAGCCGGGAGGTCAACAAACCGACCATTTTCGTCCCGAACGGGAATACCCGGAGTTCTGAAAAATGCATACCGTACCACACTGCCGCCATTACCGCCCGCTCCATCGCCTGAACTTCCTACGCGGTTGTTCGTTGAACGCGACACATTCATATTTACACCAACTTTAAGCCAGTCTTTAATCTGTGAGTCAACGTTTGCCCGGCCCGTAATGCGGGTATAGCTGCTGCTCTTAATAATTCCCTCCTGACTGAAATAATTACCGGAAATGAAATAATGCGTTTTTTCATTCCCACCCGATAACGAAATAGTATGTGTTTGAAGAATTCCGTTTTGCATGATCGCGTCCACCTGATCAACATCGGAAAATGTTTGTGCCATAGCTTCTGTAATCAGTGGCCGTAAGAAAAGCGGGTTGGTTACATCTGCGTTATCATTGTTTGCAGCTTCATTGTAGATACTGTTGTATTGCTTGCTGTTTGCCATTTTGATTAAGCGGCTTGGTTGCTGAAAGCCGATCTGCGTATCAAATTGAATTCTGGTTGCTCCTGCTTTACCTGATTTGGTTTTTATAATCACAATACCGTTAGTTGCCCGCGCGCCATATTGCGCGGCAATGCTGGCATCTTTTAGAATGCTTAGTTCTTCCACGTCCTGCATGGAAATTGAGGTGATGTCCTGTGTGGGTATCCCGTCAACGATATAAAGTGGTCCGTTACCGCTTCCGATGGATCCTACACCGCGGATCCGAACCGACACACCTTCACCGGGAGCACCTGTATTTTGCGAAACGACAACACCCGGAGCTCGGCCTTGTAAGGCCTGATCGATTGACGAAACAGGGACTTTGTTTAATGCATCTGCACTAACTGTGGATACCGCACCTGTGATCTTTTGTTTTTCCTGGGCTGTGTATCCTGTAATCACTACCTCACCCAGTAACTGAGTATCCTCTTTGAGCGAAACGGATATCTCCGTCCGGCCATTTATGCTCGCTTCCTGTGTGATGAATCCCACCAGCGAGAATACAAGTGTACTGTTTTCAGCTCCTGCGAGAACATTCAGTTGATAGGCTCCGTCCATATCGGTTACTGTCCCCACCGAAGTACCTTTAATGTATACGCTTACACCAATAAGGGCTTCACCCTTTTCATCGGATACCTTTCCCTTCAGCGTTGATTGACCATGAGCTAAGCCCGCGAGTACAAACGTTGCCAGAATAAGTGTAAAGTATTTCTTCATATGATTCAGTTTCGTAGAGTTAATGTTTGGTTGAATCCGGCAGGTAGGTTATCACCTTGCCGTTTGAGGTCACCTGATTATTCTTATTTTCGATCTTGCTTCCTCCCGGGAGCACAACAATTAGTCTTGCTCCTTTCGCGGGGATTGAGAATGAGCTATCCCCGGAAGTGTTCTCGCTCAACGTTGTGTGCGTGAGCGCATCATACAGGTCGACATTTCCCTCCTGACCGGTAAAGCTTACTTCCTTTGCTTCATCATATGGATTGTAGTACAGATACGTGGGAAATTCATTCTTGCCATAGAAGTCGGTTGCGTTGCAATTGAGTTGCAGGATTTTGTCAACGTTTGTTTTCCGGATGATCGCGCCAAAGATTCCAACCTGCGAAGAGCTGTACAAACTGTACATGCTCTCTTCAGGCTGACCTTTAACCCATTTCGGACCGTCTCCCAATGAAACCGGTGTAATGCCTTTTAATGCTGCTTTACCATAGTCATCCGCTTTGCGAATGCCTTCATATGCAATTACATTTTTAGTAATCTCTTTTTTCTCAGGAAGCCACTGATGCTGATCGTCAACTTCATACGGATAAAAGAACCGTGCAGCATTCGCTGCGTTCAGCATCCACTTACCAACTGTTACTGCGTACCGGTTATCATACTTTACCATGGGAACCAAGGGCCACGCCAGATCAAATGAGTTCATTAGAAATGCATAGCCCCCTCCATCGGTAATAGATCCTTGTAAGCCATGCATGTCGTAGTCGCCCCAGCGTTCAGCAATCACACCCCAGCCGGTCCGGCCATCTGCAGCGGTACATCCATCAAACGTCCAGTTTAAAAATTTCTGAACGTCATAGTTTGTTCCATGTTCCGCGTTAAGCTTCGCACCTACCATCGCACCAAACGGCATCATTAATTCATAGAAACGGCTTTCTTTCTGACTTGCAAACGCATCCATTGCTGAGATTGCGCCTTTCAGATATTTTTCATCGCCAAACTTTTCATACGCACACAATAAAACATAGGCATGCCCGGCTGAAGCATCCTGTTGTTTCGGGATGTGGTTAACAAAGCCCTGCATTTTGCTGTAATCAAAATATGAGTAATCGTAATTTCCGTTAAGCACAGAATCTGCTTTGTAAAACTGATCCGCAATGATGCGCTGCAGACTATCAGCACGCGCAACGCCCGGATAGAGATCGCACACAGCATAAAACAGCATATTCGGTACAACATCATACCACCAGTCGCGGCCATACCCTCCGCCCATTAATGCAACGGAAGGGTGCGTGTTATTCATCATAATGTTCCAGCCATTTTCGCGATTGAAATAGTTCTGGATCATCTTCACGTAGTTCAATCCATCCTGATTGGTTTTATCAATACCTACAAGTCCTGCACCCATAATGGCACCCATTGCATTTAGCGCTTCATGAAATTCTTTGTTGCCCTTTACACCCTGGCGCACATCCCCGATTACAGTAAACAAACCGAAAGTTGTCTGATCAAAATTTCTTTTCGTGCTGTCGAGCCAAACAAACGGAAGAAATTCTCCGGTAAGCTTTCGGTTGAATACATACTGATCGTAGTTGATTGCCTTCTCTTTCCAGTCAAGCATTTTATACGGTGCTGGCTGATCCGGCATGAGGTTAACGCGGTTGATTGCCAACTGCTCAACCTGAACTGCTTCAGGTTTGCAGGCCATCACAAAAACTAAAATCAATATGAAAAAGCTGTACTTCATTTACTGAGTTTGTTGGATTCGTTAACAATGTGTTTGGCAAGCGGAATAGATGCGATCTGCAATACTGCGATCACAATAAGTGAATACTTTAAGGCAAAGGTTTCTGAAACATACGTTGCGAGGACAATGAAAAGTCCAAGCCCGAGAAAGCGGCCAACGTAAAGGCCAAACTCATGATTGAATATATACGCAAACTCGTTCCGCTTTTCAATCTTCGACACCACATCAATCACCCTCATCTGAATCGGAAAATAAGCTATATCGTGCAGTGGCTGAAACAGCACCTTGCACAAAACAAATACAATCACACCCACCGCTGAAAATAGAATCCCGTTTGTCAGCGTACCAATCAGAAATATAAACAAACCTGCGGTTAAAATGGCAATCCTGTGTTTCGGCAGTGTAAAGCGTCCTAATAAATAGAGCATAAAGGCAGTAATAACTCCGCTGATAGCCTGCACCATGCCTAAAGAGCCTTCGTTGCCCACTAACGTGAGGATAAGAATGGCCGGTGCAGTTACGAGATATCCCTGGGCAAGCCCTTTCAATCCTGCCAGCACCAGCATCTTGCGCCATAATGAATGAAACTTGAAAAACAGAAATGCTTTCTGTGCCGGTTTTACAAAGTCACCTTTATGAATAACGATGCTCGACAGAATTGTTAATGCGAATACAACAACCGTTACAATCTGATAGGCAACCTGGAAGCTTCCTCCAAACCAGGCACCATCGGTAGCGGCCCCTAAAAAAGCTCCGATTGCAAATGGAACCAGTATGGCCGTCATTGTATAGAAAAATGTTTCTAAGCCGTAATAGTAATTGCGATTTGAATCATTCGTTGTTGCCAGTGCCAGGTAATCGCGGTTCGCCCAGAAGAACCCGAAAGAGCAACCCATCAAAATCCCCGCAACACCAACTCCGGTAGCAGAAAGATTTTCGAGTGTCATCATCACCAGCATCGACAATCCGCTCAGCAGCATGCCAAAACTGTAGAGATGTGAAGTTTTAACCCGGCTTAATAAGTACCCGTTTAACAAGAATGTTAATGGAATGCCGGTGTAAACTGTTAACTGGTAAATGATCACAATCTTCGGATCGTTCGAGCTGCGCATGATGTACGCTCCAACAAATATCTCAATCACCGGAAGTACGAACGCATAGATCAGGTTCGTAGCCAGCAGCACACGCATGTTGCGCGGCATGGTCATGAAATACCCAAACTCACTGAAAGGCTTTTTCCAGAAGGATGTTTTGGAAGCTACTGCTCCGCTGTTGGTACCCTCAAAGTTCTCGGCAACGTCTGTTGATGTATCGCGTATCATACTCAGCGGTTAAGGGTTGATAAAATTTCTTTAATAGAGAGCTCTGCCATGCAGATCACTTCATCGCTCGCACCATAATACATGCGAACGGTATCGCCTTCAACTACATGCCCGTTTGTAAACACCACATTTCCGAAAAATCCGGTCAGCTCGTATTCTGCAGTCGGTTCAACAAAAGGCTGCTCACTTCGCGCCAGCACTTTTGACGGATCATTCAGATCTAATAACAATGCACCGAGACAATACCGATGCTTTTCATTTGCACCATGATAGATCTCCAGCCAGCCATGCGGAGTTTTAATCGGGGCTGCTCCGGCTCCCACGCGGGCACTGTCCCACATACCTTTGCGGGATGTAGCAATGCACTTGTGATTTCCCCAGTGTAACAGATCAGGTGATTCCGCTATCCAGATATAATTACCACCCAGCTGCGGACTGCTCGGGCGGTGCAATGCATAGTATTTTCCGTTGATCTTCTCTTCGAAAATCGCACAGTCTTTATTGTGCGGTGAAAAAATCATCCCCCTACGGTCAAGGTTTTTCCAGTCTTTCGTCTGGATCAATCCAACGCCAACTCCGTAAGAAGAAACCTGGGTGTAGGTAAGGTTATAAATTCCGTCAATATTAATGACACGGCAATCTTCTATTCCGTAAGCTTCGTGTTTATCTTTACCAAAGATGGGTGCATAGCCTTCCGGCTCGTAGAACTTCTCGCCACCCTCGCTGCAAACCAGCCGAAGGTGTGAAAGCGTAGTTAAATAATCCTTTCCTTTATAATTAA